>NZ_JBHXNW010000019.1:0-11318 GCF_042717365.1 Streptomyces sp. NPDC058534 | reverse complement strand
GCGGTGTGGGCAGGGGCGCGGGGTCTGTCATGGAGAGGAGCCTCCTGATGCCAGCCCCGCACCCACACCCGCCCCACCCCAACCCCCCCCCCCACCACATGATGACCCAGGCCCGACAGGACCCGGGGGACGATCAGGCCTCGGCGGCCTCTTCGCCCTCGGTCTCGCCCTCGGCGGCGGGCTCCTCGACCTGCGCGGCCAGGACCTGCACCACGACGGCGTCCTCGTCGACGGTCAGCTTCACACCGGACGGCAGCTTGATGTCCCCGGCATGGATCGAGGCACCGGCCTCCAGACCCTCCACCGACACGGTGACCTGCTGCGGGATGTGCGTGGCCTCGGCCTCGACCGGCAGCGCGTCCAGGACGTACTCCAGCAGGAAGTTACCCGGGGCCAGCTCGCCCTCGGCCTGCACCGGAACCTCGACCTCGACCTTCTCGCCGCGCTTCACCAGCAGCAGGTCGACGTGCTCCAGGAAACCCTTGATCGGGTCACGCTGCACGGACTTCGGGATCGCCAGCTCGTTGGTCTTGCCGTCGATGCTCAGCGCGATCAGGACGTTCGGCGTACGCAGCGCCATCAGCAGGTCGTGACCCGGCAGCGTCAGGTGCAGCGGGTCGGAACCGTGCCCGTACAGAACGCCGGGAACCTTGTCGTCACGACGGATACGACGGGCGGCACCCTTGCCGAACTCGGTGCGCGTGCCGGCGGAGATCTTCACCTCGGACATGATCACTCCTCGTAGAGGTAGAAACGGACGTGGTCACCCGGCCACGAACGGCCTGCTACGAAGAGCGCGTCGATAACGGACCGCCATACGCACGCCTTCGAAAAGACGCGTACGGCCTCCCTCGCCGAGCAACTTCAGCAGTCTACTCGGAGGGGAAGGCCGCACCCAAAACGATCTCTACGATCTCTGCAGAACGGTTACTGCACGACGCTCACCGCACGACGCTCACTGCTCGTCGAACAGGCTCGTCACCGAACCGTCCTCGAACACCTCACGCACCGCACGCGCGATCGTCGGCGCGATCGACAACACCGTGATCTTGTCCAGCTCCAGCTCGTTAGGCGTCGGCAGCGTGTCCGTGAACACGAACTCGCTCACCTTCGAGTTCTTCAGCCGGTCCGCCGCCGGACCCGACAGCACACCGTGCGTCGCCGTCACTATGACATCCTCCGCACCGTGCGCGAACAGCGCGTCCGCCGCGGCGCAGATCGTGCCACCCGTGTCGATCATGTCGTCGACCAGGACGCAGATACGCCCCTTCACATCACCCACGACCTCATGCACCGTGACCTGATTCGCCACGTCCTTGTCACGCCGCTTGTGCACGATCGCCAGCGGCGCACCCAGACGGTCGCACCAACGGTCCGCCACCCGCACCCGGCCCGCGTCCGGAGACACCACCGTCAGCTTCGAACGGTCCACCTTCGCACCCACGTAGTCCGCGAGCAGCGGCAGCGCGAACAGGTGGTCCACCGGACCGTCGAAGAACCCCTGGATCTGGTCCGTGTGCAGATCCACCGCCAGAATCCGGTCCGCACCCGCGGTCTTCATCAGGTCCGCGATCAGACGCGCCGAAATCGGTTCACGCCCCCGGTGCTTCTTGTCCTGCCGCGCGTAACCGTAGAACGGCACGATGACCGTGATGGAGCGGGCCGACGCACGCTTCAACGCGTCGATCATGATCAGCTGCTCCATGACCCACTTGTTGATCGGGGCCGTGTGGCTCTGGATCAGGAAACAGTCCGCACCACGCGCCGACTCCTGATAACGCACATAGATCTCACCGTTGGCGAAGTCGAAGGCCTTCGTCGGGACGACCCCGATACCCAGCTGGTGGGCGATCTCCTCGGCAAGCTCGGGGTGGGCGCGGCCGGAGAAGAACATCAGTTTCTTCTCGCCGGTCGTCTTGATCCCGGTCACAGCACTGTCTCCTCAGAGGTTCGCAGCTGAGCGTCACGAGCGCTCTCCCGACTGGCCGCGGGGGCGTCTCAGCTGGTGGGGTGCGGATGTGCACTTATCACGGTACGCCGAGTTCGACGCGCCGGTTTCCGGTCAGTCTTCGCTTCCCGCCTCCCGGGACACGGCCTCGGCCGCCTTCGCCGCCGCGCTCCCCGGACGCTTCCGAGCCACCCAACCCTCGATATTCCGCTGCTGGCCACGGGCCACGGCCAGCGAACCGGGCGGCACGTCCTTCGTGATCACCGAACCGGCGGCGGTGTAGGAACCGTCCCCGACCGTGACAGGAGCCACAAACATGTTGTCCGAACCCGTACGGCAGTGAGAACCGACCGTCGTGTGGTGCTTGTCCCGCCCGTCGTAGTTCACGAACACACTCGCGGCACCGATGTTGGTGTACTCGCCGATCGTCGCGTCACCCACATACGACAGGTGCGGGATCTTCGTCCCCTCACCCACCGACGCGTTCTTCGTCTCGACGTACGTACCCACCTTGGACTTGAGACCCAGACGGGTCCCCGGCCGCAGATAGGCGAACGGACCGACCGACGCCTGCGGACCCACGTCCGCACCGAACGACACGGTGTTGTCCACCCGCGCCCCCGCCCCGACCCGGGTATCCGTGAGCCGCGAGTTCGGCCCCACCTCGGCCCCCTCCGCGAGATGCGTCGCACCGTGCAACTGCGTACCCGGGTGGACGACGGCATCCTGCTCGAACGTCACCGTCACGTCGACCCACGTACTCGCCGGATCGACGACCGTCACGCCGGCCAGCATCGCCCGCGTCAGCAGCCGGTCGTTGAGGATCCGGCGGGCCTCGGCGAGCTGCACACGGTTGTTGATCCCCGCGATCTCCCGGTGGTCACCGGCCACGGAGGCACCGACGCGATGACCGGCCTCGCGCAGAATCTCCAGGACGTCCGTCAGGTACTCCTCACCCTGACTGTTGTCCGTCCGCACCTTCCCCAGCGCGTCGGCGAGCAGCCGCCCATCGAACGCGAAGACACCGGAGTTGATCTCCCGGATCGCCCGCTGCGCCTCGGAGGCGTCCTTGTGCTCCACGATCGCGGTGACGGCACCGGTGGCCTCCTCCCGCACGATCCGGCCGTACCCCGTCGCGTCGGGCATCTCGGCCGTCAGCACGGTCACGGCGTTCCCGTCGGCGGAGTGCGTGGTCGCGAGGGCCCGCAGCGTCTCGCCGGTCAGCAGCGGGGTGTCGCCGCAGACCACGACCACGGTCCCGTCCACGGCGCCGCCCAGCGCCTCAAGACCCATCCGCACCGCGTGCCCGGTGCCGTTCTGCTGCTCCTGCACGGCGGTGCGTACCTCGGGGGCGACCTCGGCGAGGTGCGCGGTGACCTTCTCGCGGGCGTGCCCGACGACGACGACCAGGTTCTGCGGGTCCAGCTCACCGGAGGCGGCGAGCACGTGCCCCACGAGGGACCGGCCGCACAGCTCGTGCAGGACCTTGGGTGTGGCCGACTTCATACGGGTGCCCTCACCCGCTGCGAGAACGACGACGGCTGCCGGGCGAATGGCGCTCACGGGATGCCCTTCGGCTTTTGGGGGTGGGGACATCCGCAGGATACCGGGGCGGTTTGCGGGGGGCATGAGTGCGGGCCCTGACCGTGTGGTCAGGGCCCGGAAGCGACAGCTCCCCCATCAGGATTTGAACCTGAACTTAAGGGACCAAAACCCTCAGTGCTGCCTGATTACACCATGGGGGATGAAACTCGACTAAACCGGACATTTGGTTAGGTCGCCGAGTCGGCACCCAACACTATGCCGCACCAAGAGCCTTCGATGCGACGGTAGAGGTCGGCGCTCTTGAGGACTTTGATCACGAGGCACCCGCGGTAGGAGTCTCCTACGTTCTTGCGCACCGTCTTGGGGTTGTGCCGCTTGAGCGTCGTCTTGTTGAAGGCGCTGCGATCGGCGCCGACGAGTTCGGCCCAGAACTGCTCCGCGCCCGCCACGTCGGCGTTCTCGTGGATCATGACTGTGAACCGGAGGCGCTCGTGTTCGACTTCGAGCAGGTCGAGCCATGCCAGAAAGACTTTGATCATGCCGGGGTCGCTGTTGACGAAGACGACGTTCTCGCGGCGGTCGTACGGCTTGTCCTTGCCTCCTTCAGCCCAGTACAGGCCGACGCCCACCAGAAAGAGTTCGCGGGCCGAAAGTTCGCCGATGGCCAGCTTGGCCGCCTCCTTGGTTTGCTGCCGCTCTTCGTCCTGGGTGTTACGAAGGCGCGCGAGTCCTGCCCGCATCAGCGTCTGCTGCTCCTGTTGCGTGTATCGGGGCTCGGGTTTCGGTAGGTCCCTCACCCAAAGCGACACCGAGCTCCTGGAGCAGCCCAGTTCGGCCTCGATCTGGTCGTACGTCCAGCCCTGGATGCGAAGCTCGCGCGCTTTGGCCCTGACGTCG
The DNA here is from genome assembly GCF_042717365.1 of Streptomyces sp. NPDC058534. NCBI lineage: Bacteria > Bacillati > Actinomycetota > Actinomycetes > Kitasatosporales > Streptomycetaceae > Streptomyces > Streptomyces sp. NPDC058534. The sequence goes on along the minus strand of NZ_JBHXNW010000019.1, from coordinate 6,928 downwards.
TCCTTCGCGTTCGGGCGTTTGGTCCAGGTCGGCGGGGGCTCTCCCTTCACCAGTTGGTTGAGGATGTCGTTGTTGAAGACCTTCAACTCGTCGCGGATCTGTCGAAGGCTGTACCCCTCGCGCCGCAGCGCCACCGCCCGCTCCCGCAAGCCCTCGAAGTCCGCGTACTTGTTCTGTGAACGTGCCATGGGCATACCGTCCGGCCGGAATCCTCGCCTCCGGCACCGAATGGCGTGGGGTTCACCAGTTCGAGGGATATCGCGTCCTATCGTTTGTCGAAAGTCACCGGAAATGGGGCGGCTCGCGCCCGTAGGCTGGAGGCATGACCACGACGGGGGAAGACCACGTGCCGGCCCGGGGTGGGCCTTGGTGGTGGGACAGGCGGCGCGGCGCGGTGCTCGATGTGAGCCTCGGTGCGGCGTCCGCGTTGGAGTGCGCGGCGGAGGGGGTTCCGTTCGCGCGGGACGCCGGGATTCCGTTGGCGGTGGGGGTCGTCTTCGGGCTGCTGGCCGGCTCGGTGCTGGTGGTGCGGCGCAAGTGGCCGATCGCGGTGGTGCTGGTGGCGATCGCCGTCACGCCGGCCGAAATGGGCTTCCTGATGGGGGTCGTCGGCCTGTACACGCTGGCGGCGTCGGAGTTGCCGCGGCGGATCATCGGGTCGCTGGCCGGGATGTCGCTGCTGGGGACGTTGATCGTGACGTTCGTGCGGTTGCGGCAGGACCTGGCGCGGGACGGTGTGGATTTCGGGGACTGGTTCCTGCCGTTCGCGTCGATCGCGACGTCCCTGGGGATGACCGCCCCGCCGTTGCTGCTTGGCCTGTACGTGGGGCAGCGGCGGCGGTTGATGGAGAGCCTGCGGGAGCGGGCGGACTCGCTGGAGCGGGAGCTCCAGTTGCTCGCCGAGCGGGCGGAGGAGCGCGCGGAGTGGGCGCGGGGCGAGGAGCGGACGCGGATCGCGCGGGAGATGCACGACGTGGTGGCGCACCGGGTGAGCCTGATGGTGGTGCACGCCGCCGCGTTGCAGGCGGTGGCCCGGAAGGATCCGGCGAAGGCGGTGAAGAACGCCGCGCTCGTGGGGGACATGGGGCGGCAGGCGCTGACGGAGTTGCGGGAGATGCTCGGTGTGCTGCGCAGCGGTGGGGACGGTGCGCGTGCGGAGCGGGCGTCGGTGCCGTTGGCGGCGGTGGGCGTGGCGGCGGCCGCGGCGGCGTCGCGGGCGGCGGGGGACGGGGGGTCGTCGCCGGACGGTCCGTGTCTGTCCGAGCTGGACGAGTTGATCGGGCAGTCGGAGGCGGCCGGGATGGTCGTGAACCTGTCCGTGGAGGGGGAGGAGCGGGTGTACGCGGCGGAGGTGGAGGCGACGGCGTTCCGGGTGGTGCAGGAGGCGCTGACGAACGTGCACAAGCACGCGGCGGGTGCGAAGACGTATGTGCGGCTGGCGCACCGGGTGTCGGAGATCGCGATGCAGGTGGAGAACGAGCCGCCGCCCGAGGCCGCGGCGTCGGCGCGGTTGCCGTCGGGTGGCAACGGGCTGGTGGGGATGAAGGAGCGGGTGGCGGCGCTCGGGGGTGTGTTCGTGTCGGGGCCGACGGACGCGGGGGGTTTCCGGGTGTCGGCGGTGATTCCGGCGTCGTAGAAGTGCGACGCGCCCCGGCGTCAGCCGGTGGTGAGGCGGGTCGGCTGGGTGCCGGCGACGAGCGCCGCGAGGGCGGTGTCGATGTCGGGCCCGAGGTACCAGTCGCCGGTGTGGTCGAGGGCGTAGACGCGGCCCTCGGTGTCGATGGCGATGAGGGCCTGGCTGTCGGTCTCGGTGCCGAGGGGGCAGGTCTGGGTGTCGAGTGCGCGGCCGAGGTCGCCGAGGGTGCGGGCCATGTGGAGGCCGTGCAGGGGGTCGAGGTGCAGGGTGGCGGGGGCGATCTGGCGGCCGGGACCCGTGGGGGCGAGGTGGAGGCCGCCGAATTCGGCCCACGCCTCGACGGCGGCCGGGAAGACGGTGTGGCGGTGTCCGGCGGGTGAGGTGTGTTCGCGCAGGGTGTCGGCCCAGATCTCGGCCTGTTTGATGTCCCAGCGTCCGGGCTGCCAGCCGGCGTCGCGCAGTGCGGCGTCGACGGGGACGGGGAAGCGGGTGGTGGACGTGCGGTCGGCTTGCATCGGCCCTTGGTTCTTTTCGTCGGCTCTGGCGGCTCGGTCGTCGGCGTCGGTGGCCGGCGGGTCAGTCGTCGCTCGTCGTGGGGTTGACGACGCGGACGCCGAAGTGGGCGCTGAGGGCGGTGCAGGCGCGGCACGGTGCGGCGAAGCTGCCGTGGAGGGGGTCGCCGTCCTCGCGGATGCGGCGGGTGGTGAGTTTGGCGTGTTTGAGTGCTTTGCGGGCTTCGCCGTTGGTCATGGGTTTTCGTGCGGCGCGTTTGCTGCGGGTGGCGTCGGCGGTGGCCAGGTGCCGTGAGATGAGGATGGTCTCGGCGCAGCGGCCGGTGTAACGGTCGCGTTGGCCGCTGGTGAGGGTGTCGAGGAAGTCCTGGACGAGATGGTGCAGAGCGGGCGGCGCGTCGGCGCGGGTGGCCGTGCCGGTGAGGGTGGTGCCGCGCACGGAGAGGGCGGCGGCGACGGTCGGGAGTATGCCGTCGCGGCGGTGCTGGAGGGCGGGGGCGAGCTGGGCTTCGGCGCTGCTCCAGCCGATACGGGGGTCGCCGCCGCGGGGGTCGTCGGGTCGCCCGGTGGCGGGTCCCGTCTGTGTCGCACTCATGATCATTTTCCCCTCCTGTGCATCCCCCGGAAGGTCACAGAGTGCCAAATCCCGTGGCTGCTGGGGAAGCTGGGGCTTGGCGACACGCCCGGGTATGGGCGGTGGGTCACGGGAGGGTGACGGCAGGTCACGGAAGCGGAGGCCGGCGTGTCGGGTGCGGGGTCCGGCGCCGGTGACCCCTCTCGACGTACCGCATAGGCTGTCGGCACCGCGAATGCGTGCGGTGACCAGACAGTGCAGACAGATCAGACAGACGCCGCAGGGGGCAACCGCCATGACTACAGGTCGGCTCGGGCAGCGAGCCGCGCCGCCGAACGCGGCCTATGCCGGGCAGGTCGTGCATTTCCCGGATCCGGTGCGGGCGTCCCGTCACCCGCGAGGGGTACGGGTGGACGAGGGCGGCTATCCCGTCTTCTCGCCGTACGCCCGCGCGGTGGCGGAGATCGCGGAGCCGCCCGTGGGGTTCGGCGTCGACGAGTTGCGGCTGACGGACTACGTGTCGGCCAACGCGGCGCTGTCCGCGTCGGGGCACGAGCTGTGGGACACGGTGCCCGCGGTGGCGACGCCGCACGGCTGGACGTGGCACCACGTGGCCGGTTCGCGCCGCATCGAGCTGGTGCCGGTCGAGGTGAAGGCGCTGCTGCGGCACCACGGCGGCATCGCGACGGCGGCCGTGGAGCAGGGCAAGCGCGGCACCAGGCCGTTGCAGGAGACGCGTCCGGCGCACTTCGGGCTGCCGAAGTCGGGCGTCGCCGTGTCGGAGCAGCAGGTGCAGGGTGTCGAGGAGGACCTCGGCTACCGGCTGCCGGGCGCGTACCGGTCGTTCCTGAAGGCGGCGGGCGGCTGCGCGCCGGTGGGCACGGCGCTGGACGCGGAGCTGGGGCTGCTGGTCGACCAGCCGTTCTTCACGGTGCGTGAGGAGGCGGCGGTCAACGACCTGGTCTATGTCAACAAGTGTCTGCGGGACCACCTGACCAAGGACTATCTGGGTGTCGCGTTCGTCCAGGGCGGTCTGCTCGCGGTGAAGGTCAAGGGCGACCGGCTCGGTTCGGTGTGGTTCTGTGCCTACGACGACGTGCGGGACGTGGATCCCTCGGTGCCGCCCGCGGACCGGGTGGAGCGGCTGCTGATGCCCTGCGGCGAGGACTTCGACGTGTTCCTGTCGCGGCTGGCGGGGTCCCCGCCGGAGCTGGAGACGGTGGCGAACCTGATGGTGGACGGCGGTTTCGCGCACGCGGTGCCCGCGACGCCGGCGTCCGTAGGGGAGTGAGCTGACGATGGTGACGTTCGCGCAGGCGCAGGAGCGCGCGGAGGAGTGGGTCAACGGCGAGCTGCCGGTGTACCAGCACCGTGAGGTGCGGGTGCGGGAGTTCGATCTCGGGTTCGTGGTGTGGGCCGAGGACCGTGCGGACGGCCCGCGTTCGGACGGTGGTGCGCAGCGGCTGGTGATCGCCCGGGACAGCGGGGAGGCGACGCTGTGGCCGGGGCTGCCGGTGGGTGAGGTGATCCGCCGGTACGAGGAGGAGTACGGCCGTTCCGACGAGGCCGAGGAGTCGCAGCCGGCGCCCGCCGCGCGGGTGGACCTGAACCAGACGTCGTTCCTGCTGAGTCCGCCGGAGTGGTTGCAGGAGGCGGCGGACAAGCTGGGGATTCCGGACCGCCGGCGTGGGGATCACGACAGCGGCACCGGGGACTCCGGTGCTTCCGGTTCCGGTTCCGGTTCCGTGTCCGGTGCGGGCGCGCCGCTTCCCGAGACGCACGCCGGGGTGCCGTCGGCCCCCGCGGGGTGGTCGGGTGACGCGGCGGGCAGCGGTGCGGCGTGGCCGGCCGCCGCGTCCAGTGGTGACGGTGGCTTCGGGACGGGCGCGGGTGCGTCCGGTACCGCGTCCGGTACGCCGGGTGCTCCTGCCGGGGCGACGCCCTGGGCGGGGACGGACACCAACGCGGACGCCGGTGAGGACCGTTCCGTACCGCTGCCGCAGACCGTGTTCTCGCCGCCGCTGAGCGGTGCCGACAACGACACGCCGCCGCCCGCGACGCCGGACGCCAGGACGGCGCTGATGTCGGGGGGCAGTTCGCTGCCGCCGACGGCGCTGTCGCCCGCGCTCGACTACCCGAACGCGTCGGCCGGGCCCGCCGGTCCGGGTGTGCCCGCCGCGTCGGCCCAGCCGCTCGCGCCGAACGCCGGGGACATCGCCGACGCCGCGACCAGCAAGGCGGCGCCGCCGCCGCGCCGTGGCACTGGTCCGACCACGCCGCCTCCGCCCGGTGCCCCGGGTGTGCCGGGCGGACGGCCGGGGAGTACGCCGCCGCCGTCGGGGACGCCTGCGCCGGGTACACCGGCCGGGGGCTACGTGCCGACGCAGTTGGTGTCCTCGCTCGGGCCCGAGGGTCCGGGCGGACCAGGTGGTCCGGCTGGACCGGGTGCACCAGGTGGTCCGGCTGGACCGGGTGGACCGGGTGCACCGGGTACGCCGCCTCCGCCGGGCGCGCCGCAGCCCCCGGCCGCACCGGGGACGCCGCCCGGTACGCCCCCCGGTCCGCAGGCGCCGGGTACGCCGCCCCCGCCGAGCGCTCCGAGCGCTCCGGGCGGGACGCCGCCGGGCGGCATGCACCACGCCGCCACGATGCTGGCCGACCCGGGCCGCACGGGCGGCGGTGCGCCGCAGCCTCCCGGTCCTCCCGGTCGCCCCGGTGCCCCCGGTGCCCTCGCAACTCCTGGCGCTCCCGGCGTTCCCGGCGCTCCTGGGGCCCCCGGTGCGCCGGGCGCACCCGCCGGTCCGGGGACGACGCCGCCTCCGCCCGCCGCTCCGGGGGTGCCCGGCGCGCAGGGCTCCTCGGGCGGCGCGGGCGGTGCCGTGCACCATGCGCAGACCGTGCTGGCCGCGCCCTCGCTCGGCGGCCCCGGTGGAGTCGGCGCGCCTCCGCCGCCGCCCGGCGCTCCGGGGGTCCCCGGGGGCGGGCAGCCGATGCCGCCCGGTGCCATGCCGCCGCCCGGGCAGCCGATGCCCGGTCAGCCGCAGGCGTACGGCTATCCGCAGCCGCCCGCCGGTCAGCCGACCGTCGGTCCGGGCTACCAGGCCGTGCTCCGCTACCGCGCCCAGGACGGTTCCGAGCAGCAGCTGATCCGGCGTTCGGCGCCGGGCACGCCGCACCCGGAGTGGCAGATGTTCCACGAGCTGCGCTCCATGAACGTCCCGCCGGACCAGGTGCTGGAGCTGCACACCGAGCTGGAGTCGTGCGAGCTGCCGGGCGCGTACTGCGCGCGGATGATCCGGGAGCAGTGGCCGCAGGCGCGGATCACCTCGATCGCGCCGTACGGCACGGACCACGCGAGCCGGCAGCAGGGCATGCGGCAACTGCTCGCGCACCAGGGCGAGCTGCACCAGGTGGCCGACGGGCCGGCCCGTCCGGCGCCGGTGCGGGCGCCGCTGCAGCAGGTGCAGCCCGTGCCGCCGGTTCCGCCGGAGGCGATCGGGCAGGAGCTGGGCGGCGCGTTCGGTCCGGGGGTCTTCCGGTTCGAGCAGGCCGCGGTGTCCCGGCAGGGCGTGCCGCCGGTCGTGGCGCACACGCTGGTGGCCGCGGGTCTGCCGACGGACATGGGGCCGTTCTTCTGGGCGCAGGCCCAGCCGGGGCGCCCGGTGCCCACGCTGGCGGAGCTGGCGGGCGAACGGGGGGTGCAGCCGGCCTCGGACGCGGGTTCGTACCTCGTCGTGGGCAGCGACTTCGGCCGCGCGATCTGTGTGCAGTACGGCACCGCGGCCATCGTGGCCGTGCCGGTGGAGGCGGGTCCTGGCGGTGCGCCGGTGCCGCCGCAGTTCGTGAACTCGGGGCTGCCGGAGTTCGCGCGCTCGCTGGCGCTGCTGGGCCGGATGTGGCGGCTCAGGTTCGGTCTGAACCAGGAGCAGGCGGGCCGCTGGACCGTCGACTTCCAGGCGCAGCTGGCCGCGCTGGACCCGGCGGCGCTCGGCTCGCCGGAGAGCTGGTGGTCGGTGCTGCTGGAGCAGATGTGGGACGGACTGCTTTGAATCCTCCCCTACCTGAAGGGGGAGGGGATTCCTGGCTCAGGCTGCCTCCTGGAGCGGCGCTCCAGGAGGTCTTGTGCCATCGGCACCAGCCGGGTTGAGACCAGCCCGGACGAGCATGACGCGTGCGGAGTTCTTGTCCCGTGGGGACGCGGTTCCG
>NZ_JBHXNW010000018.1:86240-119613 GCF_042717365.1 Streptomyces sp. NPDC058534 | reverse complement strand
CTCCATGACGAACCGGGGCCTGCTACCGGGCACTCCGGTGTCTACCCGGACGGGACTCTCACCCGCAGGCCTGGACCAGCTTCCAGGACGCAACATATGCGGACCGTAGGACTCCGCCGTACGGCGAACCGTTCCGCCCGCAAGGCGTTCCTACGATCGGGGGACGGCTCCGTCAGGGCCGGGCCGCACCGTCACACCCCGGGGGCCCCGACGGCGCCCTCCATCAGCCCGTTCACCTCGGTCCCCGCCGGGCTCAGCAGGAAGACGTTGCGGTCGACCCGATGCATCCCGCTGGCCAGGCCGAAGACGACGCCCGTGCTGAAGTCCAGGACCCGCTTGGCGACCTCGCCCTCGGCGCTGGTCAGGTCCAGCAGGACGGGGATGCCCGCCATCAGCGTCTCGGCGACCTCGCGCGCGTCCGCGAACACGTTGACCCGCATCACGACGAACCGGCGGCGCCGCTCGGTCTCCGCCTCGGGCATCGCCCGGTGACCGACCGCCGACGGCCAGGCGTCGCGTCCGCGCAACGGAACCACCTGGGCGAGGCCCTCCCACTGCTCATCGGTGACGTCGTGGCTGTTCACCGGCTCCCCCCCGATTCCGCTCGCCGTAATTGCCTGCACCAGCCAATTCTTACGGCAAGTCACCCGTTCGGCCCAACTGCGACACGGTCCCCCCGGCGGTCAGACCCGGGCCTCACTGTCCTGACGGCTGGCCAGGGCCCAGATGACGAACACGTCGATCGCCATCATGATCACGGACCAGACGGGTGAGTACGGCAGGAACAGGAACTGGGCGACCAGACTCAGCGAGGCGAGGACGATGCCCGCGACCCGCGCCCAGGCCATGTCCTTGAGCAGGCCGTATCCGGTGACGGCGACGAGGGCGCCGAGGACGACGTGGATGATGCCCCACCCGGTGAGGCTCATCTCGTAGACGTACGTGCCGATCCGGGCGTACACGTCGTCCTCGGCGATGGCCGCGATGCCCTGGAGGACGGCGAGGGCGCCGCTCAGCAGCAGCAGTACGCCCGCGAAGACGACGCCTCCGGTCACCCAGCCGCCCGACCGGTCGGCCGGGCGCTGGGACCAGGTGCCGTCGCCGCCGTGGGACGGCCGTCCGGGTGTGGGTTCGGCGTGCTGGCTCATGGACGGAGTCCTTTCTGCGTGTCCCCGTGAGGGGCCTCGGCCCGCCGCGCCGACGGCGCCGACAGGTCGTTCCGAGCCTGCGGGGCGCGGGGCTCCCCGGCCACGCGGGTCCGCCCGGACGGGTGAACGGCGGCCCGGCGTGCGCATGCGACCGCACGCCCCCTCGCGTTAACTGAACGGCACCCGCCGGAGCGGACGAAGGAGGGCACGTGACGAGTCGGCCGGCGCCGGCGAACGCCGCCCCGGGCCGGGCCGAGCAGTCGCTGCGGCACATGCTGCTCAGCCCCGGCTACCGGCGGCTGTTGCTGCTGTGCGTACTGCTGGGCGTGCCGATCGCGCTGGCCTGCTTCTTCTTCGTCGGCCTCCAGCACCAGTTGCAGCACTGGGTGTGGACCTCGCTGCCCGAGGCGGCCGGGTACGACACCCCGCCCTGGTGGTGGCCGCTGCCCGCGCTGGTGCCGGCCGGGCTGGTCCTGGCGCCGATCGTGACCCGGATGCCCGGCGGCGGCGGCCATCTGCCGGTGAACGGCCTGGGCGGGCCGCCCGTCGGTCCCCGGGCGCTGCCCGGAGCGGTCCTGGCCGCGCTGGCCACCCTGCCGCTAGGTGTGGTGCTGGGTCCCGAGGCCCCGCTCATGGCCGTCGGCAGCGGGCTCGCGCTGCTGGCGGTGCGGCGGACGGGCACGGGCGGCGACCAGCGGGCCGGCGCCATCCTCGCCACGGCCGGTTCCACCGCCGCGATCTCCACGATCCTCGGCGGCCCGGTGGCCGCGGCCGTACTGCTCATCGAGGGCGCGGGGCTGGCCGGGGCGCAACTGGTCGTCCTGCTGCTGCCCTGTCTGCTGGCCAGCGCCACCGGCGCCCTGGTCTTCACCGGCTTCGGGCAGTGGACCGGCCTGAAGATCGGCGCGCTCGCCCTGCACGACTTACCACCGGCCGCCAACCCGGACGCCGGTGACTTCCTGTGGGGCATCCCCACGGCGGCGCTGATCGCCGTGCTGATCACGCTGGCCCGCGAGCTGGGGCACCACACCGTCTCCTGGACCCGGCGGCACACGGCCGTCCGCACCGTGGTCTGCGCCACGGCCGTCGGGGTCTGCGTCGCCGCGTACGCGCTGATCACCGGCCGCTCCCCGGCCGAGGCGGCGCTGTCCGGCCAGGCCACCCTCGCGCAGATCGCCGCCCACCCGCACGCCTGGCCGGTGGGCGCGCTGATCGCCCTGGTCGCGTGCAAGGGGCTGGCCTGGGGCATCGCCCTTGGTAGCCTGCGCGGCGGCCCGATCTTCCCGGCGGTGCTGCTGGGCACGGCCACCGCCATGGCCTGCTCCGGGCTGCCCGGCTTCGGCGTGACCCCGGCGCTCGCCCTCGGCATCTCCGCCGCGGCGGCCGCGGTGACGGGGCTGCCGCTGTCCAGCGCGGTCCTGGCGGTGCTGCTCACGGGCGGGGACGCGTACGACCAGATGCCGCTGATCGTCACCGCGTCGGTCGTCGCCTTCGTCGTCTCCCAGGTGGTGCGCCGCACGGAACCGGAAGCGGCCCACGCCCCGACGACGGGAACGACCGGGTGACGGAGCGCCGGACCGTACAGACCCGTAACGCCTGGCGCACCGCCCGGCCCTGGGTCGTACGGGGCTGTGTCGCGGTGGCCGTGGTCGTGGCCTACTTCCTGCTCCCCCTCGACCATCTGGGCCCGCACCGGCCCGTGCTGAGCTGGGTGCTGTTCGCCCTGCTGCTGAGTGCCGTGGCCGCGCTGCTGCTCCGGCAGATCCACCACGTCCTGGTCGACCGCCCCGAGACCAGGCCCGGTGTGGTCATCACCCTGCTGATCATCCTGTCCGTGCACGTCTTCTCGGCCACGTACTACGCCCTCGCCAAGCAGCCCGGCGAGTTCACCGGCCTGCACACCCGCGTCGACGCGCTCTACTTCACGGTGGTCACGCTCGCCACGGTCGGGTACGGGGACATCACCCCGCGCGGGCAGTCGGCCCGGATCGTGACCCTGCTCCAGATCGTCTACAGCTTCGTCTTCCTCACGGCCGCCGCGACCGCGCTCAGCACGCGGGCGCGCGCCATGGTGGTCCGGCGCACGGAACGGGACCGGTCCGGCTGACGTTTCCGCAGCCCCGAGCCCTGTCCGCCCGGTCCCCGGCCGGGTCCGCGCGACAGGAGGCCCGCTTGTCACCACCCCCGTAGGAGCACTACTGTCGCCACGCCTTGGTGAACGGGAAATCCGGTGTGATGCCGGTGCGGCCCTCGCCACTGTGAATCGGGAAGTCCGGCTCCGGCCCCTTGTGGGCAGCCACTGGGTTCTAGGCCCTGTCGTCGGACTCCCGTCGTCCGCCCGGAGGGCGGGCCTCGCGGTGTCAGGTGCGTGCTCTCGGCGTGCCGGGCCCTGAGCCTCGTACTGGATGTACTTGGGTCAGGGCCCGGTGCGGCGAGAGTGCGTGCATGGCGCCGCGAGGCAGACGGGAGTCCGACGACAGGGCCTAACCCGGGAAGGCGTTGCTCGGACAGCGGTACCCGTCAGCCAGGAGACCGGCCAAGGCGCGTCGTCCATCCACGAGGTGCTGGAGAGGGTCTGCTGAGCCATGCACATAGCCGAGGGCTTTCTGCCACCGGCGCACGCGATCGCCTGGGGTGTCGCGTCCGCGCCGTTCGTCGTCCACGGAGTCCGGTCACTCACCCGTGAGGTCAGGGAGCACCCGGAGAGCACGCTGCTCCTCGGCGCCTCCGGTGCCTTCACGTTCGTCCTGTCGGCCCTGAAACTGCCCTCCGTCACCGGAAGCTGCTCCCATCCGACCGGCACCGGTCTGGGCGCCATCCTCTTCCGGCCGCCGATCATGGCGGTACTGGGCACCATCACCCTGCTCTTCCAGGCGCTGCTGCTCGCCCACGGCGGGCTGACCACGCTCGGCGCCAACGTCTTCTCCATGGCGATCGTCGGCCCCTGGGCCGGGTACGGCGTCTACCGGCTGCTGCGCCGCTGCGACGTGCCGCTGATGGTCGCCGTGTTCTTCGGGGCGTTCGTCGCCGACCTGTCCACCTACTGCGTGACCAGCGTCCAGCTGGCGCTGGCCTTCCCCGACCCGAGCAGCGGATTCGTCGGCGCGCTCGGCAAGTTCGGGTCCATCTTCGCCGTCACGCAGATCCCGCTCGCGGTCAGCGAGGGCCTGCTCACGGTGATCGTGATGCGGCTGCTGGTGCAGTCCAGCAAGGGTGAACTGACCCGGCTGGGCGTGCTGCTCACCAGGTCGGGCAAGACCACGTCCGACGAGCAGGAGGCGGTGGCCCGATGACCCGCAACGCGAAGATCAACGCCCTGTTGCTGCTCGCCGTGGCCGCGCTCGCGGTGCTGCCGCTGGTACTCGGGCTCGGCGACCACAAGGAGGAGCCGTTCGCCGGCGCGGACGCGGAGGCGGAGACGGCGATCACGGAGATCGAGCCGGACTACGAGCCGTGGTTCTCGCCACTGTACGAACCGCCGTCCGGGGAGATCGAGTCGGCGCTGTTCGCGGTGCAGGCCGCGCTCGGCGCGGGCGTGCTGGCGTACTACTTCGGTGTACGCCGGGGCCGGCGGCAGGGCGAGGAGCGGGCGGCGGCACTGCGGGATGCTCCCGAAGGGAACTGAGTGCTGCCGATCGACGCCGCGGCGCACAGCAGTCGGTGGCGCCGCCGCCATCCCGTGGACAAGGCCGTACTCGGACTGGGGCTGACCGTGCTCGCGATCTCGCTGCCGCCCTGGCCGGGCGCGGCGCTGGTGCTGGTGACGGCGCTTGCGGTGCTGCTCGGCCCGGCGGGCGTGCCCGGGCGCCGGCTGTGGCGGGCGTACCGGGTGCCGTTGGGTTTCTGTGTGACGGGCGCGCTGCCGCTGCTGGTCCAGGTCGGGGGCGCGGACGGGTTCCTGACGGTGGCTCAGGGTGGGCCGGTGCGCGCCGGTGAGCTGCTGCTGCGGACCTCGGCGGCCTCGCTCGGGGTGCTGCTGTTCGCGTTCACCACGCCGATGTCGGACCTGCTGCCCCGGCTGGTGCGGGCGGGGGTGCCCGCACCGGTCGTGGACGTGGCGCTGGTGACGTACCGGATGAGTTTCCTGCTGCTGGACTCGGTGCGTCGCATCCGGGAGGCGCAGGCCGCGCGGCTGGGGCACACCACCCGGGCCGCGACCTGGCGTTCGCTCGGCGGTCTCGGCGCCACGGCGTTCGTGCGGGCCTTCGACCGGGCGGCACGGCTCCAGTCCGGGCTGGCCGGCCGCGGTTACGACGGCACCCTGCGGGTCCTGGTGCCCGAGGCCCGCGTCTCGGTCGCCTTCACGGCGGCGAGCGGCGCGCTGCTGGCGGCGCTGGCCGCCCTCACCCTCGTACTGGAAGGGCCGCTGTCGTGAGTGGGACGAGCGAGGCGACGGCGGAGGCGCTGGTAGCTCTGCGGGGTGTGGCCTTCGCCTACGAGGAGGGCCCGGACGTGCTGACGGGGCTGGACTTCTCGGTGTGCGAGGGGCGGGCGCTGGCGCTCCTTGGCCGCAACGGCAGCGGCAAGACCACGCTGATGCGGCTGCTCAGCGGCGGACTCCGACCGCGTGCGGGGACGTTGACGCTCGACGGGGAGCCGGTGGCGTACGACCGCAAGGGGCTGACCCGGCTGCGGACCACGGTGCAGTTGGTGGTGCAGGATCCGGACGACCAGCTGTTCGCGGCCTCGGTGGGGCAGGACGTGTCCTTCGGGCCGTTGAACCTGGGCCTGCCGGACGCGGAGGTCCGGTCGCGGGTCGACGAGGCGCTCGCCGCACTGGACATCGGGGCGCTGGCCGACCGGCCGACCCATCTGCTGTCGTACGGGCAGCGCAAGCGGACGGCGATCGCGGGGGCGGTCGCGATGCGGCCCCGGGTGCTGATCCTGGACGAACCGACCGCCGGGCTCGATCCGGACGGCCAGGAGCGGCTGCTCGCCACCCTGGACCGGCTCCGCGCGGGCGGCACCACGGTGGTGATGGCCACCCACGACGTCGACCTCGCCCTGCGCTGGTCGGACGACGCCGCGCTGCTCACCCCGGACGGCGTGCGCACCGGCCCGACGGCCGCGACGCTGGCCCGCACGGATCTGCTGCGGCAGGCGGGGCTGCGGCTGCCCTGGGGCGTCGCGGCGGCCGGACTGCTGCGGGCGCGCGGTCTGTTGACGGAGACGGCGGCCGGACCGCGCACCCCGGAGGAGCTGGCCGCCCTGGCCGACTGACGCGTGCGCCGGCCGGGGCGGCCCGGGTTCACCGCGCGGAGTCGCTGTGCTCCGGTTCGGGGGTGGCCGCCGTCGGCTCGCCCTCGGGACGGTCCTCGGCACCACCGCGCCGGCGGCCGGGCAGGACGACCAGGACGATGAGGGTGCCGGCGGCCATGATGACGCCGCCGACGAGGCTGGTCGTCGAGACGCCGTGGGCGAAGGCCCGGTTGACGGCGTCGGTGAGGGCCTGCGCCTGCTCGGGCCCGGCGGCCGGGTCGGTGGCGAGCCGCTGGGCGACCGCCAGTCCGCCGCCCACGGAGTCCTGGGCGGTGTCCAGCGCGGCGGCCGGGAGCCGGTCGCCCACCAGGCCGGCCAACTCGTCGCGGTAGGCGGTGCCGAGGAGGGAGCCGAGGACGGCGATGCCCAGCGAGCCGCCGAGTTCCAGCGCGGTGTCGTTGGCGCCGCCGCCGACGCCCAGTTCGTTCTCCGGGAAGGAGCCCATGATGGTGTCGGTGGCCGGGGAGACGCTGAGGCCGATCGCGAGGCCGAGCAGCAGCATCGGGGCGAGGAAGTCGGCGTAGGTGGAGCCCTGGTCGATCAGGACCAGCAGGAAGACACCGGCCGTGCCGATCGCCATGCCGGACCCGACCATGGCCTTCACCCCCAGCTTCGGGGTGAGCCGCCCGGTCACCGCGGCGCCGACGAACACGGCCCCGGCCAGCGGCAGCAGCCGTACGCCGGTCTCCAGCGCGCCGAAGCCGAGCACGAACTGGAGGAACTGCGTGGCGTATTGAAGTGCTCTCCCGGCTGAAGGCCGGGAGATTCCTGCTTACCTTGCGGTAGCGGGCTTGACGCGCTTGGCGCGCCTGACGACTGCCCTCCCGGCAGCCGGGATGAGCGCGAGGCCCGTCCGGTACAGGTGCAAGACGTTCCGGGCCGCGTTGTGGTCGGCGTTGCCCGACCAGCCGCAGTCCGGGTTCTTGCACACGAACACGGCCTGGGACTCGCGGCTGCCGGGCGTGGTGATACCGCACGCCGAGCAGCGCCGGGAGGTGCCGGGTGCGGGGACCTTGTGCAGGGTGCCACCATGCTGGGCGGTCTTGTAAATCAGCAGGGTGACCGTGCGGCCCCATGCCTCCTGGTTGACGGAGCGGTTCAGCCCGGACTTCTGGGCGACGTTCGTCCCCGGTGCCTCGGGGGTTCCCCTGGCGGATTTGACCATGTTCGTGATGGTGAGTGCTTCGACCACGATCGTGCCGTAGGTGCGGGCGATGGCGGTGGTCGTCCGGTGTTGCCAGTCCAAGGCCCGGCGCTTGGCTTTCGCGCGCAGTCCTGCGATCTGGTCATAGGTGTGGTGCAACCGGCGGCTGGTGCGCTCGCCGGGCTTACGGTGCCGCTTACGCTGGGCGGCGCGCTGCTCCAGGTGCAGGAGCCGTGCCTTCTCCTTGGCGGTCAGCCACGTGCCGTGCTCGTAGGTTTCGCCGTCGGAGAGGGCGATGGGTACGTTGATTCCGACGTCGATGCCGACTTCAGGGCCGGTGTGGGGTTCGGGCTTGTTCTCAAGGGTCTGGACGCGGAAGGCGATGTGCCATCCGAGGGCGTCTTTGACGAGCCGGGCCCCGGTGATCCGGTTCTCCGGGTTGCTGCGCTTGCCGACGGGCAGGTCTTTGGTCCAGCGGAAGCGGATCCGGCCCACCCTGGGAATGTTGGCCATGCCCCAGCGGCGGTGCACGCGGACGATGTTCAGGTCCCGGCCCTGCGGTACGTCCACCGACATCACCGACCGGAACCGGCCCTTGAAGTTCGGTGCGTCCGCCCGCCCGTCCCAGCAGTTCTTCCACGCCCGGAAGTAGGTCTTGAGGACCGCTTGTGCGGCCTGGGCGGGGAGAACCGCCAGGAAGTCGATGTCCTGACGGGCTTGCCGGATCGCGGCGTCCGCGTTCGCGAGTGTCCGCTTCTCCTTCGGCATCATCTGCCAGCACGCGTGCAGGCAGTTCCACACCGTGCGGGCGGCGTGTGCCTGAGCATCGGTCTTCGACACCTCGGCGGGCGACAGTGCGAGTCGGGCTCGGTGCCCGAACTGCCGCTTGACCAGGGTGTCTTGACTCACAATCGAGAGGCTAGCATTGGTTTATGTCACCCCGCTGGGAACCCGAATCCTGATGTCAGAACTGGTCGCCATGTTGTTTGCAACCTGCACGTTCACTTGGTCTTTGTCACCAAGTACAGGCGGAACGCGCTCACCGACGCCGTGCTGACCCGCACTGAAGAGATCATGCGGGAGGTCTGCGCCGACTTCGAGGCCGAGATGAAGCAGTTCAACGGCGAACAGGACCACGTCCACCTGCTCGTGCACTACCCCGCCCAAGGTCCAGCTCTCCAAGCTGGTCAACTCCCTCAAGGGCGTCAGCTCCCGCAGACTCCGCCTGGGGGCACCTCCCGGCCGAAGGCTGGGGGAGAGTACGACAGCCACGTCCGCCGGTACCTGTGGGGCGGACACTTCTGGTCCGGCTCCTACTTCGCCGGATCATGCGGCGGCGCACCGCTCACCGTCGTCCGCCAGTACATCGAAAACCAGCGGCGCCCCGTCTGACCGTCACCACGAAGGCGCAGAGAACTCCGGCGCTTCGCGCCTCCGGCCCAAGGACGCGCCTCACCTCCGCCCTGGACGGAGCACTGCGCAAGACCAGAGGTAGACCAGGCTGCCGACGGACACGATGGAGAGCAGACCGCCCACATAGTCGATCCGGCCCATGCCGGCCGCCTTGGACGGCGGTACGAGGAGCAGCGCGCCGACGACCGCGAGGACCGCGATGGGGACGTTGACCAGGAAGGTGGAAGCCCAGGCGTGGTCCTCCAGGAGCCAGCCGGCGACCAGCGGACCGACCGCGATGGCGAGTCCGGAGGTGGCGGTCCAGGCCGTGATGGCACGGGCCCGCTCACCCTTGGGGAAGACCGCGACCAGCAGGGACAGCGTGGCCGGCATGACGACGGCGGCGCCCACCCCCATGACGGCACGGGCCGCGATGACCAGCCCCGTCTCCTCGACCAGGCTGCCCATCACCGAACCGCCCGCGAAGATCACCAGGCCGGCGATCAGGGCACCGCGGCGGCTGTACTTGTCGCCGATCGCGCCGAGCACCAGCATCAGCGCGGCCGGTCGCCGCGATCATCGTCCGCGGGCAGCGCGCGGGCGTCTTCCACACCGGCGTTCCGGCGGGGGTCCTCGGGGCGGCCCTGGAGGCGCACCTGCTGGCGCTGCTGGGCTGCGCGCGGTCGGGAACCTGGGAGGACGACGGCACGGGTGCGGCCGTGGCCGCGCTGGTCGTGGCGGGAGTGGGAAGCGGGGCAGCGGCGGAGGCGGCGGGCGGCGGAGGACCCGCCGGGGTGACGAGGCCGGGGCGCGGCCGCTGACGGACTCGGCGGGGACGGACTCGGCGGGCACGGCCGGTGACCTACACACCCGGGACGAACTCCGCGGGCACGGCCGGTGACCTACACACCCGGGACCGACTCCCCCGGGACCGACTCCGCCGGCACGGGTGCCGGGCCGGCCTCCGTGACCACCGTGCGTGCCCGGCGCTGGGGCACGCCGGCCGCGATGAGCGTGGCGACGGCGGCGCGGGTGCCGTCGTCCTCCAGGGCCCCGGTGTTGACCTGCTCCAGGAGGGCGACGGTCATCGCCTCCAGTCCGGCGCTCAGCACGGCCGGCGGCAGATGCCCGGGGAAGACGCCGTCCCGCCGGCCGCGCTCCAGGATGGCGGTGACCTCGGCACGGGCCGGGGCCAGGATCTCGGCGACGCGCTCCACGCCCAGGTCGTGCCGGGCCAGCGCGAGGAGCATCCGGTAGCGGTCGCCCACGGGCCACATCAGCAGCACGAAGTGCGCGAGCGCCCGGTCGGCCGGTTCGCCGGGCCCCACCCGCTCCGCCCCGGCCGCCATCGCGCCGCGCAGCACCTCGGACGCCTCCTCGGCGAGGACCTCAAGCAGCGCCGCGCGTCCCGGGAAGTGGCCGAAGAGCGTACGCCGTACGACACCGGCGGCGCGGGCGAGCTCCTCCAGGGTGGTGTCCGGGTTCCGCCCCAGCTCCCGGCGGGCCGTGGCCAGGAGGCGCGCCCGGTTGGACCGCGCGTTGCGTCGCTGCGGCTCACGGGCGACGGGCTTGGACACGGCAACCTCGGGGCGGCGTTGCGGGGGCGGTGGGACGGCGGGAGTGACGAAGATTCCATTCTGGCACGTGGCGTACTCGGGAGCGTGGCCGCCGATCGTCAGCGCTCCTCGGCCGGCCCCGCGCTGTCACCGGAGGGCGTCTCGGCCTTCACGTAGAGGATGTCGCGGGCCTGCTCGGCGGCGCGGGCGATGCCCTCGGAGACGAAGTCGAGGAACCGGGCGACGTTCTCCAGGCGGACCCCGGCGGGAGTGCCGGGGCCGAGGACGCCGACGCCCTGCCGCGCGGTCTCGACGAGTTGGACGGTACCGCGGGCGCTGGCCATCATCGACTGGTACCAGATGTCGTCGTCGACGACGTAGCGCTCGCGGCGGCGTTCGTCGCGCTCCCGGCGGACGAGGCTCTGGCTCTCGAGGAACGCCACGGCCTTGGACACCGACGCCGGGCTGACCTGGAGGCGCTCGACGAGTTCGGCGGCGGTGAGACTGCCCGAGTCGGTGGTGGTCAGGCAGACCAGTACCCGGGACATCATCTTGGCCAGACCGGACTGCATGAGGACGGTGGTGAAGACCTCCTCGAACTCCCGCAGCGCCTCGGCGTCCCGCCCGCCGGCCGCCGACGTCGCCTCGACGGCCCGGGGCGCGGCCTGCCTGCGGCGGTGGGCGCGGCGTTCGGTGGCACGGTGGGCGAGGTCGGCGCGGTAGGCGGTGGGGCCGCCGTTGCGCATGACCTCGCGCGTGACGGTCGAGGTCGGGCGGTCGAGCCGTCTGGCGATCTCCGCGTAGGCGAGGCCGTCGGCCACCCCCAGCGCGATCTGCTGACGTTCCTCCTGGGTGAGTCTGCCTCCCGGCATCGCGGCCTCCCTTGTGTTCCGTGGCGCGGTCGGAAGTATAGCGTTCGCGGTCATTCCATTGCAACGGAACACTAGCGAACGTTGCATTATCCATCATCCCATTGCAACACTTTTACTGCCTTGAGCTGCTAACTCTCTCATCGCATGCAACGAATGCATTGCACACTCCACGAACGCAACGTAGCGTTTCCATCAACAGAAACGACGAAGCCAAGGAGCGCAACGATGCAGACCTTCGACACCCCCGCCCCGGTCTCGGTCCTCCTCGACGTCCCCGCGGGCCGTATCCGCCTCATCGCCGCCGACCGGGTCGACACCGCGGTCGAGGTCCTGCCCGCGGACGCCTCGAAGGGCACCGACGTGCAGGCGGCGGAGCAGGCCACGGTGGCGTACGGCGACGGCGTGCTGCGGATCGCGGCCGCACCGGCGAAGAACCGGGTCCTCGGCAGCTCCGGCGCCATAGAGGTGACGGTCCAGCTGCCCGCCGGGTCCCGCGTCGAGGCGAAGGCGGCCGACGCCGAGTTCCGTGGCGTCGGGCGGCTCGGAGACGTCGACTTCGAGGGGGCGAAGGGCTCGGTCAAGCTCGACGAGGCCGCGAGCGCCCGCCTCATCCTCCTCGCCGGCGACGTCACGGTGGGCCGGCTGGGCGACGACGCGCGGCTCGGCACGCAGAAGGGCGACATCCGCGTCGCCGAGGCGCTGAGCGGCACGGTCGAGCTGAGCACCGAGTCCGGCGACGTGTCGATCGGCGCCGCCCGCGGAGTCTCCGCCTCCCTGGACGCCGGCACGTCCTACGGCCGGGTCCACAACGCCCTGAAGAACACCGGCGACAGCACCGCCCTGCACATCCGGGCGACCACGTCCTACGGGGACATCAGCGCACGTAGCCTGTGACGATGAGGTTGCGCGCGATCACACTGGACTGCCCTGATCCGTCGGCCCTGGCGGCCTTCTACCAGGAGGCCGCCGGCCTCGAACCCCACCCGGAGTCCAACGCCGAGTTCGCCGGACTCACCTGCGCGGACGGTCTCTTCATCGGCTTCCAGCGGGTCGACGGCCACCGGGCTCCGCGCTGGCCGGACCAGACCGTCCCCCAGCAGCTCCACCTCGACTTCGGGGTCGACGACCTGGACGAGGCGGAGGCCCGGTTGCTGGGGCTGGGGGCGGGCAGGCCGGACCACCAGCCGAACGAGGAGAGATGGCGGGTCCTCACCGATCCCGCCGGGCATCCGTTCTGCATCGTGAAGGGCTGAGCCCGGCCGCCGGCGGGTCGGGTTCCTCGCGCACGGCTTTCCCACCGCCCGGGACCGCGCTCCGGGGCGCGGGCGAACCGTTCCACTCCATGCGCGACCACGGCATGGCGAGGTGGTCCGGGGAGGCCACCGGACGGGGCGCCAACTCCTCGACGGAGGCGGCCTCGTGGTGGCGGGTGAACACGGTGTCGACGTACCGGTGACCGGTGTCGGCGGCGATGAACACGGTCGCTCTCCCGGGCTCGACGCGGCGTTCCCAGCGGGCGGCGAGGTAGGCGGCGCCGGTGGACAGGCCGGCGAAGACGGCGTGCCGGTGCAGCAGGTCGACGCTCCCCGCACGGGCTGCGTCGAAGGCGAGCCAGTGGACCGTGTCGTACAGGTCGTGGCGCACGTTGCCGAACGGTATGGAGCTGCCGATGCCGGCGATGATGATCTCCGGGTCCAGGACGTGCTCACTGCCGAAGGTGACGCTGCCGTAGGGCTGGACGCCGACGAGCCGCACACTGGACGAGCGTTTGCGCAGGTACTGGGCGAGCGCGCCGGTGGAGGCCCCGGAACCCACGCCGCCCACGAGGGTCAGCGCCCGCGTACCGGCCTCGGCGTGGATCCGTTCGGCGACGGCCTCGTAGCCGAGGTAGTGGATGTCGTCGTGGTACTGGCGCATCCAGTGGTACTCCGGGTGGTCGCGCAGGATCTCCCGGACCCGCGCGACCCGGCGGCTCTGGTCGAGCTTCAGGTTCGCGCTGGGCTCCATCTGCTCCAGACGCGCGCCCAGCACGGCGAGTTGGGTGCGCAGGGTGTGGTCGACGGTGGTGGAGCCGACGATGTGGCAGCGCATGCCGTAGCGGTGACAGGCCAGCGCGAGGGCGTAGGCGTAGATCCCGCTGGAGCTGTCCACGAGGGTGTCGCCGCGCCGTACCGCGCCGGTGTCGAGCAGATGGCGTACGGCGGCCAGGGCGGAGACGACCTTCATCGTCTCAAACCGCAGGCAGACGAGTCCGTCGTCGAGACGTATCAGGTCCGGTCGGCCGATGGCTTCCGAGATGTGCGCGTCCACGGGAGGAGTCCTCACTCGAGGTCGAGGGGCTTGTGGGACTTGTGAGGCTTGTAGGGCTTGCAGGCCCTGGAGGGCTTGCAGGCCCTGGAGGGCTTGCAGCGCTTGTCGGGCTCGGGTGAGTGGTGAAGACGCGGGTGGGGGTGACGCCCTCGCGTTCCAGATCCCGCGCGCAGCGGTGCAGCCGGGCGTTCAGGCCGGGGGCTCGGGGGTCGAAGAGGACGCCGGCCACGTTGCCGCTGTGGGCGATCTGCACGCCGACGGCGCCGACCCGGTCCGCGATGCGGGTGAGGACCGGGAACTCCGCGTGCGTGAGGCGGCGTTGACCGAGGCGGGCGCTGGCGGTGCTGACCCGTCCCAGCAGGGCGGAGTCGCCGTCGGTCACCGCTCGCCGCAGCATACGGCGCAGGTGCTCGTAGGTGTCGAGGTCGCGGGCGTCGTACGCGGGGGCGGGCAGGGCGAGGGTGTCCACGGGGGCGCCACCGCCCAGGGCACAGCCCAGCACGACGGCGGGCGGAAGTGCGGGGCCCAGGGCTTCGAGGGTGCGGCCCTCGCGCTGCGCGAAGAGCAGCGGCGGGCCCGGGGCGAGCATCAGCGGATCGCTGGCACCCTCGGCCCGGACCGCCAGCCCGGCGATCGTCCGGGGCGGCAGCCGTACGCCCCACGCGTCGGCGACCGCACGCACGGTGGCGATGACGTCGCTCGTGGAGGAGCCCATGCCCAGCCCCACGGGGATGTCTCCGGTCAACGTCAGTACTCCGCCGCAGGGCGCCGCGGGCAGGCGTGCGGCGCACTCCCGGAGCGCGAGGACGGCCGCCGCCCGCGCCTTGGTACGTCCGGCGGGCGTCACGCGCACGTCGTCGGGCGGGGTGCCGGTCCGGCGCGTGAAGTGGGCAGTGCTGCCGGGCCCGTTCATCGGCAGGGTGACCAGCGCCTGGCAGCGGCGGCCGCGCCCGTCCAGGAAGACGCCTTGGAGGATCTCGCCGTGGTGACAGGCGGCGTGTCCGGTGCCGACGGCGTCGCGAGGGCCCGCGTCGCGTGGGCCCGCGTCGCGTGGGCCCGCGTCGCGTGGGCCCGCGTCGGTGGTGGCGCGTCGGGTGGTGGCGCGTCGGGTGGTGGTCTGCGGGGCGGTCGCCGTCATGCGCCGTCCGCCGCCCGGTAGCGGTACAGCGTCGTGGGCTCCGCGCTGAACTGGGAAAAGGGGAAGGGCTCCGCGGACAGGGCGGTCACCCCCGCGCCGAGGAACGCGCGGGCCACGGCGCTGCCGGTCTGCGCGTAGACCACGAGGGGCACGTCCCGTTCGCGGCAGCGTTCCAGGACGGTGTCGAAGGTGCCGTTGCTGAGGGTCATGCCGGTGGCGATCACGGCCTCGGCGGTGTCGAGGACCTCGTGCATGTCGTCGGTGACCCGGTCGCCCCACTGGGTGGTGCGGAGGTTGAAGTCGCAGAGCAGGGGGGTGCCGCCGCGCTCGCGGATGGCGGCGACGAGCGGATTGACGACGCCTATCAGCCCGACCCGCGCACCGGGGCGGGTGTCCAGCAGTCCGGCGATGGCCGCGTCCCGGGCCCGCGCCCGGACCTCGGGCGTCCCGGCGGGCAGGACGACCGGTTCGGCCCCGGCGGCCCCCCGGTGCGGGCCGGCTTCGGAGAGGTAGGCGTCGAGTGCGGCGATCCGCAGCGGGCGGGGCGCCTCGCGCAGGAGCGAGTCGAGGGGGGAACCGGAGGCGTCACGGCACAGGGAGGGGTCGACCTCGCCGGCCTCGAAGGCACACCCCCCGAAGGAGCCGCCGACGCGGACGAGGACGTACTGGTTGAGATACGTGGTGTCGCCGCCGGCCAGCCGCGTGCCGTGGTGGATCCAGAACACGCTGGTGGCCACGAGCCCGGCGGGACGCGGGCCGAGTTCGCCCGCCAGGACGGCGGCCAGGAGGTCCTCGGTGTTCTTCATGCCTGCCCTCCGGCGCCGGGGATGTCACGGGTGATGCGGAACAGGAAGGTCAGTACGCCGTCCCCCCAGTCGTGGAAGTACTCCGTCTCCGGGTGGAACCCGTGGTCCAGGGCGTGCTGGACGATGCCGCGCAGATCCGCGGTGTTGGAGGCGATGACGAAGATCTCGCCGCCGGGGGCGAGCAGGTGCTTCTCCGCGACCTGGGCGAAGAACTTCGCCAGCAGCGGCGCGCCCACGCAGACGTTGCGTACGACGTCGGGGTCGTCGCTGACGGTCCGGCTGACGGCGGGCGGGTTGAAGGTGATGACGTCCAGTCCGAGGCCCCCCGGTACGCCGTCGAAGATGTCGCCGACCACCGGCAGGAAGGCGGTGTCCGGGCACTCACCGACGATGCGCGCGTAGTGGCGAGTGGCGGCGGCGACGCTCTCGGGATGCACGTCGATCGCGTGGATCTCGCGGGCACCGCGGTGGGCGGCGGCCACCGCCTCGACACCGAGGCCCACACCCATGGCGGCGTAGCGGCGGTGCCGTGTCTCGATGCGGCCGTCGAGCAGCCGCTCGTGGATCAGGCGGCTGGTCCAGCCGGGTATGAAGACACCGGGCGGGACGTCGAACGTCCAGCCGTTCCACTCGTAGGCACGGGTGGTGTGCAGGTCGCCCTTCGGCTGGTTGAGGGCGATGATCCGGTCGCCGGCCAAGGGCGGGGGCAGCTGGTCCAGGAGGGCGGGTCCGGTTGCGGTCAGGTCCACATGGGCTCCTCGGGCTCGCGGGAACGGTGTTCTGGGCAGGGGGTCGGGACGTGTCCGTCGGGAGCCCGTGCCGAGCACCCCGGCAGGGCCGACAGGGACTCTAACGGAAATGATTGTCATTACGATAGCCTGCCTGAGCGACGCCCCGGCCGTCCGCCGTCGCGGGTCCGCCCCACCGCCCGACTCAACTCCGCCCCACCACCCAACTCCCCCGCACCGCCCGTACCTTCACCCCACCAGGACTGGAGCGCTCCATCGTGCCGACCTCACCCGCACCGACCACGTCCGCCGGGGCCGGGTCCGGAGGGCAACGGTCCATCCTGCTCGACGTCGCGTTCCTCCGACTCTGGACGGGCGCCACCGCATCGGGCCTGGCCACCTGGGCCCTGCCGTTCGTGCTCGGACTGGCGGTACTCGACCGCACCCTCGGCGCCACCGACCTCGGTCTGCTGCTCGCGGCCCGCACCGTGGGGTTCCTCGCCGCGGTGCCCGTGGCCGGGGTGTTGGCCGACCGGCACTCCCGTCGGAGCGTCGTCCTGTGGGCGGGGCTCGCCTCCGGGGCGGCGGCCCCCGTGCTGGCCGCCGGGCTGGACCGCTCGGTGCTGCTGATGGCCGCCGCGGCCGCGGTCGCCGGAGCCGGGCAGGGTGCCTGCCGGCCCGCCTACCAGGCCCTGACCGCCGAGGTGGTGGACGCCGACCGCAGGCAGCAGGCGAACGCCGCCATGACCCTCGCGGTACGCGTCACCACACTCGTGGGCCCCTCGCTGGCCGCCCTGCTCGCCGTGTTCCTCGACACCGGGACGCTCCTGATGGCCATCGGAGTGCTGTGGCTGGTCGCCGCGTGCGTACCCGGCCGCGGCGCGCGACCCGACACCCCCGACACCACTGACGGCACGCGGAAGGAGCCGGCCGCCCCGGGCACCGTCCCGCGCACCGCCCCGGGCACGTCGTTCCTCGCGGACTTCGTGGACGGCGTCCGGGAGGCTCGCAGGCACCCCTGGTTCATCGCGGGCCTGGGCGCGCTGACGGCCGTCATAGCCACCGGCTACTCGGCGACCGGTGTGGCGCTGCCCCTGGTCAGCAGGGACGAGTACGGCACCGAGGTCGTCCTCGCGGGCGCGATGACCGCCTACACCGCCGGAGCACTGGCCGGTGCGCTGCTCATCGCCCGCTGGCGCCCCCGCTCCCCCGGCCGGGCCGCCCTGGCAGGCCTCGCCGCCTACGGATTCGCGCCCCTCAGCCTCGTGTTCCCCGTGCACCCCACCGTGGTGATGGCCGCCTACGCCGTCGCGGGCATCGGCATCGAGCTGTTCAACGTGCCGTGGTTCACCGCCGCCCAACGCGAGGTGGCGCCGGACAAGCTGGCCCGGGTCTCCTCCCTGGACTTCCTGCTCTCCTACGGCCTGGCCCCGCTCGGACTCGCCCTGATCGCCCCCGCCATCGACGCCTTCGGCGCCAGGCCGGTCCTGGTCGTCTGCGCGGTCACCTGCTTCGCGGCACCCGCCGCGGCCGCCCTGGTCCCGTCCTCCCGCGGCTTCTCCCGCCGCCCGGAGTCAGGGCACGCCGAACCACGGATGACCGGAGCCGGTCGCTGAATGCGCCGGCCTGAAGCCATGCACGCACCCGCTCATGTCAACCGATCCCTTGAGACGCCGGGACCCCGCGAAACCCCACGGCCCGGCAAGACCCCAGGGCCCAGCAACACCCCAGGGCCGGGCGAGACCCCAGTCCCCCGCGAAGCCCCGGAATCCTCCCAAGTCGCCCCCGCCCGCGCACGCCTGGGCCGCGACTCCGAGGAGGTACGCGCCCTGCTCGACCGCGACGGGGCGGTGATCCTCGCCGGTCACGAGAACACGTCCGACGCCCTGGTGGTCGCCGCGGCCCAGGTAGTCGGCGACCGTCTGCCCGAGCTGTATCCGCACCGGGTACGCACCTCACGGGACGGTGACCCCGTCCATCTGCAGGCCGACAGCTGCGACGTGGTGGTCGACATCGGCGGGGTCCACCGGCGCCGGCGCGACCCCGCCGAGGACCACGTCCTCATCCAGTGCGCCCGCCCGGCCCCCGAGGGCGGCGACTCCTTCGCGCTGGACGCCTACGGCTTCGTCGGCGGCCTGGCCTCGGCCGACCCCGCCCTGCACGACTTCCTCACCGGCACCGACGTGGACCTGTACGGGGCGTGGGCGGGACTGCGCGGCCTGCCCGCCCTTCCGCGCGGGACGACACGTCGAGTGCACCCGCACGGGCCGACGCATCGTCCGCCGCACCGACGGCGCGGTCCCCCTCCACCGCGACCCGGACACCGAGCACATCCACGACCAACTGACCCGCTTCCGCGAGGCCGCCCTGGACGCCGAAGCCTCCCTGCCACGCTTCCGGCTGAACGAGGGCGACATCCTGGTCCTCGACAACTACCGCTGCCGGCACGGCCGGGAGGCCCACGGGGCGAGCGCACCGTACGCATCCTGACGCTGCGCAGCGCGGACGCACGCTGAAGGACGGCCGGGCACCAGCAGCAGTCCGTGCGTGGAAATCGTGAAGAGTTCGCGCACGGCCCTCGGGAGTCGGTCGCGGCACCGGAACACTCGGAGGCTCACTCGGCGCTTCCGAACACGTCGGGCGCCGCGATGCGATGGGAGACGGATCCACGATGTTGACTCTGGTACGGAGCAGAGTTCGGACGGCCGCGCTCGCACTCTCGGCCGTCGCGTCCCTCGCCCTCGGCACGACCACCACGACCGGCGCGGCAGCGGCCCCTGCTCCCGCACCCGCACCCGCACCCGCACCCGCACCCGCCAAGCAGGGACCGACCTCGGTGGCCTACATCGAGGTGAACAACAACAGCATGCTCAACGCCGGCAAGTACACACTCGCCGACGGCGGCGGCAACGCCTTCGACGTCGCCGTCATCTTCGCGGCCAACATCAACTACGACACCAACACCAAGAAGGCGTACCTGCACTTCAACGAGAACGTGCAACGCGTCCTCGACAACGCCGCCACGGAGATACGGCCGTTGCAGCAGAAGGGCATCAAGGTCGTCCTCTCGGTGCTGGGCAACCACCAGGGCGCGGGGTTCGCCAACTTCACGTCCCAGCAGGCGGCTTCGGCCTTCGCGAAGGAGATGTCGGACGCCGTGGCCCAGTACGGCCTCGACGGCATCGACTTCGACGACGAATACGCCGAGTACGGCAAGAACGGCACCGCCCAGCCCAACGACAGCTCGTTCGTGCACCTGGTGACGGCACTGCGCGCGAACATGCCGGACAAGGTCATCAGCCTCTACAACATCGGCCCGGCCGCAACGCGCCTGTCGTACGACGGCGTCGACATCTCCTCGAAGTTCGACTACGCCTGGAACCCGTACTACGGCACCTGGCAGGCCCCCGGCATCGCCCTGCCCAAGTCGAAGCTGTCACCGGCGGCCGTCGAGATCGGCCGAACCTCCCAGAGCACGGTCACGAACCTCGCCCGCCGCACCGTCAGCGAGGGATACGGCGTCTACTTGACGTACAACCTCGACGGCGCCGACCGCAGCGCCGACGTCTCGGCGTTCACCAGGGAGCTGTACGGCAGTGACGCCGTCTACACGCCGTAGGCCATCCGCAAGCCAAGCCGGGAGGCCTCCCGACAACGATGTCCGACCCCCAGTGGTCTCAGGTGGGCGTCGCGAAGACCCGCTCGGCCCACACCGTCTTGCCCGGCCCTCCGGACCGCGGATGCCAGCCCCAGCGGGTGGCGAGCGCCGCGACGAGAAGCAGCCCTCGGCCGGTTTCGTCCTCGCCGCCCGGAGCGCGTACGTCCTCCGGGTCCGGCGGCGTACGTTCGGTACGGGTGTCGGTGACCTCGATCCGGACCGTGCGAGAGGGCTCGATCACGTGCAGGTGCAGGTGGAAGTCGCGGCTGGGGACGTGGCCGTGTTGTACGGCGTTGGCGGTCAGCTCCCCGAGTACCAGCACGATTTCCTCGTGCGGGCCGGTGCCGTACGGGATGCCCCAGGTGTCCAGTCGGTGCGCGGCCAGTCGGCGGGCGAGACGGGCGCCGCGTGGGGTGGAGGTGAACCGCATCGCGAAGGAGTGGCCCAAGTTGGCGCTGACACAGGCGGATTGGGAGGTGCCGATGGGGCTGGGGAGTTGACTCGTCATGCCGACAACGGTGCTACCAGTCGCGTAGCGTGACCAGTGGTGACGCACCGACGCGACCCGATGTACGCGCCGTGGTGACACGGGTACGAGGTGGGCGGCGTGACGACTCCCACCGGGACGGCGTTGGGGCAGGGAGGCGATGTCGGTGGCAATGAGCGAGGTTGCGGGCGAGAAGGCCGGGACCGTGGTGGCGGACGACGCGGGGCAGGGTCCCTCGGGGTTCGTCCTCATGGCGGTCGGCTGCCTGCTGTGCGCCCGGCTGGACGTCACCGACCCGCGGCTCGGCGCGTTCGTGGCTCCCGCCCTGCTGATCGGCGTCGGGTTCGCCCTGACCGTCAGCTCCGTCACGGCCGTGGCGCTGGGCAGCGTGCCCCCGCGCCTGGCGGGCATGGCCAGCGCCACCACCAACATGCTGCGCGACCTCGGGTTCGCCCTCGGTCCGGTCGTCGTCGGCGCGGTCGCCCTCAGCGGCGCGGGGTCGGCGTTCGCGACGAACCTCTCCGGCACGGTCCTGCCGGCCGCTGAGGCCGCGGCAGCACGGGAGATCGCCGCGACAGGCGGCCCCCTCGCCGTGAACAGCCTGCCGCCGGGCGCTCCGGGGTCCGCGGCCCACAGCCTGGCCCTGGACGCCCTGGGCAGCGGCTTCAGCACCGCGTTCCTGGTGTGCGCCGCGGCGGCCGCCGTCGCCGCGGCACTCACCGCCTTCGGCATGATCGGCCTCCACACCGGCGATCCCGCCAGAGACGGGGTGCCCTCGCCCGTGTCGCCCGGCCACAGCGGCCGGGCGGAACCTGCTGCCGGCGCCGCGCGCCCATGACCCCCGCGCCCGCCGGACACCCGGCGGGCGGACCTTCTCGTCCGTCGCTGCCGCTGGGAAGCCCGGCCTGCGCGTCCGCTCAGCCACTTCTGTCGGCATACGCAACCGCAGCCGCGCCGGCACAGCGTCGTGCCGACCGGCGCTCGTCCTGGAGCGTCCGACCTGCAGTGACGGCTCGTCAGAACGAGTGTCGAAACGACGGACAGCCACCCGTGGCGACGGCATCGGAACTCCCCCGGGGAAACTGCAGGTCAGAGCCCCTTTGTAGCGGGCTCCAAAATGGCCACGCACTCCACGTGCGACGTCATCGGAAAGATGTCGGCCTGAGTAAGACGTGGAAAAGACCAGGTCAGAGGAGCTTTCTCAGCTCGCCGAGCAGCGTGAGGGCGCCCAGAGCGTCAAATGAGCGCACGGCTGGTCGGCCCAGCTTCCTCAACCAGTCGCTTCGGTCAGGTCCGCCAACAGGACGCCAGCCACCAGTTCCTCGACCACGGCGGTACCGTGTTCGGCCATGGCACGGGTCAGCTCTGGGTCCCAGGGAGCCTCGGTGAGTCGGCCGGGCTCAGGTCCGTGCGGTGCGCGGGCGACCGCGGCCCGGTAGTCCGCCGCCGTCATGCGCCAGGGCCGAGCCGGCGTCTTGTCCAGAAGATAGGCGGCGATGCGGATGCCTTCGCCATCGAAGTCGCCGTGGTAGCGGAGGATGGCACCTCGATCCGCGAGAAGGCGGAGGAGGTGGATGGCCGCACTGTTGGGCCAGCCGGATGTGCACACCAGCGGAGGACAGTCCGGGCCGAAGCGACGTACGGCCAGAGCCAGAATGCTGGGGTTCTCCACGGCGTGGACGACGGGTGCCGGATCGGAGGCGAGGGTGAACTCGCCCGGGGCCCGCAGCTGGGCGAGGGTCAGACTGGCGGCCTGACCAACCTCGGCACAAACACGGGCAACGCGGGCGAGCGGTCCTTCACCGGCCGGGCGTAGTCCACCGACGAGAACGGTGGCCGACAGGTCGTCGTCGGCGACGCCCGCGCGAGTCCACAGGGCGCGCCGGTCCGCCGCGGACTCCGGCGCGGCGGTGTCGTGAAGAGTCGCCAGAGCACGAAGGACGAGTGTGGACAGGCGGGTACCGTCGTCGAGTGCGTGGGAGTCACCCTTCAGGACCCGGGCAGCGAAGACGGGCAGGGGCTCGGCCTGGGCCGGGAGTTCCGCGAGCACTGTCAACGCGTCTGCGAGCAGGTTTCGGGTCAGTTCCGGTGAGCCACCGACCAGGCCGGTGGCTCGGCACGACGCGGTCCAGCCGGCAAGCGCGGGCTGGGCCCGCACGGTCGCATGGCCGTCCAACCATGCCCACAGCTCGGCACGTTCGTCTTCCTTTCGGCGTCGTTCTGTCGCGCGATCGTCGAGGGGGCCTACGAGTTCGGTGACGGTTTCACGAACCGAGAAGCCGGACAGCTCGGTGACGGCCTCTTCCAGGCGGGCCAGTGAGACGGAGGGGTGCGGATCCGGCAGGCGGTCCAGACCCAGAAGGTCGGCGAGAGCCTCGCGCTGAGCTTCGTCAAGCGGTCCGAGGCGCACCCGTGTGACGGGGCGGCCGGAGGACAGTCGGCTGTGGACCGTGTGCCAGAGCGGGCGGAGCTCGGGACGGCGCAGGGTGCGTTCACCCGGGGCCGGTTCGGTGTGGGTCATCCCGCCTCCAAATCGGTGCCGTTCCAGACGAAGCGAGCGCTGGTGACAGCGTCATCGTCCCCGTCGGTGAGGAGTTGGTGGACAGCGATGCCAGGTAGTTCGCCATAGGTGCACCACTCGTGGTCGGAGGTGACCATGAGATCAAGGTCGAGTGCGGTGAGCAGGGCGAAGACCTGTCCGCGGTTGACCGCGTCCACGCCGACGAAGACCTCGTCGAGCAGGATGGGGCGGGGTGCCAGCGGCACGGCCTCGTAGTGGGCGGCAACGGCCGCAAACAGTGGCAGGTGCAGGGCGATGGCCTTCTCTCCGCCGGAGAGTGCGCCGTGCAGCTTCTTGGTCAGCGGCTGCCAGCCGGTCCCGTTCGCCCGATCGAGGCGAACGGTGAAGCGGTGCCAGGCGGTGTAGTCGAGCACCTCGCCGAGCTGCTCCTCCCAGCTCGCGGCCGTGTCGCTGCCCTTGGCCTCCTCGATACGAGCGCGGAAGAAATCGTGCAGAGCTTCCC
Organism: Streptomyces sp. NPDC058534; assembly: GCF_042717365.1. NCBI lineage: Bacteria > Bacillati > Actinomycetota > Actinomycetes > Kitasatosporales > Streptomycetaceae > Streptomyces > Streptomyces sp. NPDC058534. Next base: position 96,092 of record NZ_JBHXNW010000018.1, on the reverse strand, counting down.
GGTCGGTCTCGTTGACCCGGCCGGGGTCCTTCAGCAGCAACTGACGGGCGGTGCGGGTACCCTCCGGGAGGTCCGGACGGACGTCCCAGACAAGCTGGACGGCGACGTTGGAGGCGGTACGAACCCGCTCCAGATGCCCATTCATACGGTGGACGAGTTCGCCGGCCTGGCGGATGCGGGCGGCGAGGTGACGGCGGATGTCGCCGGTGAGGATCTGGTCGAAGAGGATCCGCTCGGCAGTGGTGATGTCGTCACTACTGCGGTCGCGCTCCTGGGTGAGCGTGGTGAGCAAGCCCGTCGCCCCCACCCGCATGCCGTCCAGGGTGGCGGTGAACAGCTGGATGTCGTCGTCGGGCTCCAGATCCAGGTCGGCACGGGCACCGAGGCGCTGGCGGGCTTCGTGGACCGCTTCGGAAAGGCGGGTCGCGGCATCGCCCAGGTTGCGTGGGGCGTGCGGGATGCCGGGCCACTTCGCCGCTGTGGCACGGGCGGCCTCCAGAGTGGCCTTCGCGCCGTCTCCGGCGTCGAGTTCCGGTGTGATACCCGCATCCTCCGCGAGCCCCACCAGACACAGATGCCGGAACCGGTGCGCCGCACGGTCCCGGGCGGTGACGGCTCGCTCCCGTCGTTCGGCATCCTGACCACTGGTTGCTCGCAGACCTCCGATACGGCCTTCCAGGCGCAGGAGGAGATCGGCCGCTTGGCCGGCCTCCTCACGACAGCGCCGCAGTTCGGCGCGCGCCTCGGCGACGCGCCCGACGATCTGCCGGTAGTCCTCGCCAACGGTGGCCTCCACCGCCTCCAGGCGCGCCTTCGTTCCCGCCGCCTCGGCTTCGGCGGCAGCGGCGTTCTCGGACTGCTCCTCGGCTGCTCGGCGCGAGCGCTCTGCCTGCGCGGTGATCTGACGTGCCCTGTCGGCGGCGGCGGTCGCGGTGAGACGGGCGTCCACCCAACTGTCGGCGGTGTCCCTGAAGCTGTCGATGTCGGAGGAGAGCTCATGCAACCGGTCGCGATCAGTGGTCAGTCCATGTTCAGCCGCCCGACGGCTGAGCGTGCGCAGAGCGCCTGCCACCTTGGTCTCGCACCGGGCCAGATGGACAGCCGCGTCGCGCACGGCATCGTCCCGGGCAGCCACCTTCTCCTCGGCTCGGTCCCAGTCACGCCGACGGGCGTCGAGTTCCCAGTGGTCGGGTCGAGCCGCGCGGTCTGCATCCAGCCGGGCGCGGCGAGCGCTGAGGCCGCCCAGTTGGTCGTCGAGCACGGCGAGGGAGGCGTTCGTCTCGCTGATGCGCTCGGTCAGTTCACCGATCCTGCGCTGCCGGGCCTGTTGCCGCGCGAGGGCACCGATGTAAGCGGGTTCCGGCTTGCTCCACGTTCCGGTGGCGAGCGCGAGACGCCAGGCACCGTCGGCGGAGACGGCCGCGGGGTGACCGCCCGGCAGTGAAGTGCCGTACGCGACACCGGCGAGGATGCGGGTCACGGTGTCGGCCGGGACGGGGATGTCCTCCTCGGGTTTCAGCACCTCCAGCAGACTGGCCCCCAAGACGGTCACGGCCAGGGCGGCCTCGGCTCGGGTGTCGTGCCCCGGCAGGGCGATCCCGTCGTAGGGGCTGACCCAGGCATCCAGGAGACCCGATGCCTCCAGTGCCGCCTCCACCGCGGCCTGCACAGGGAGCGGAACACCTTCGTGGAAGGCGACCAGTCGCCACAGGGGTGCGCCCGCCGTCGCAGTGCGGACGGTGGTGCGGGTGGGAGGGGTCAAAGGCGGCAGTTCGGTCTCGTCGCTCAGCCGTCGAACTTCCTCCTCAAGTCGGCTCCGCTCGTCCCGCAGCTTCAGACGTGCCGCTCGCGCGGTGGCCTCCGCTGTGGCGATCTCTTGTTCCAGCGGGCGTGCGGCGGCGTCGACCAACGCCGTCACCTCGGCCTCGGTCGCGGCTCTGGCCGCCAGTTCCCCGGCGTCGGCAATGCGCAGTTCCGCGCAGTCGCCGGCCCAGGCGAGCAGCCGTTCCGCCTGTACGGCAAGGGCACCGTCCCAGGCTTCGGACGCCTCGTCCCGCCGCGCGATCGCCTCCGCGAGCCGGCTACGGGCGTCCTCCAGCAGACTCTCGGCGGCGCCCCGGTCGCGTACCGCGCGGTCGTGCTCGTCCATCGCTTCGGTGATGAGGGCGACCTGCTGGCGTCGGGCGGTGACCGCACCTCGAAGCAGCCTGCGGGCCTGTCGTGCCCCATTCTCGCCCGCCGTGTGTGTACCGGCCGAACCCAAGGGCCTACGGCCACCGGCTTCGTGCCCCGGGCTGTCTGCGAGGTTTCGTACGGAATCCGTGTCGAGAAGCGTCTTCACCTCATGATGGATCGACTCCGTACCCGCCGCCCGGGCCGACCGGCGTGCTTCCTCGGCGGCTTCGCGCGCGTGCTCGTCGAAGGTGCGGGCCTGAGCCGCCGCCTCGTCGGCGTAGCTCTGGTCCTGCTCCGCGCTGATCTGAGTGGCCTGCGCAGTGGCACGCTGTTGCCCGGCGACGGCTGCCGCTTCTTCCGTACGCCGGCGGAGCCGGTCGAGTTCCTCGCCCTGCTTGTACGCGTCGCTCTCTCGCAGCCCCTCGACGGTCTCCTCCAGGGCGTGCGCGCGCAGTTCCTGTTCCTCGCGCCGGGCCTGAGCGGACTCCCGTTCTGTCAAAGCCTGTTCGAGTTCCTCGGCGCTCTGGCGGGCGGCGCGGGTGAGGTCGTCCATCTCCGTGGTCGCCGAGATCAGCGCGGCCGAGCCGGCACGCAGGACACGTCGTGCGTAGGCGCGCTGCCGGGATGCGACGGTCTCTGCCGCTGTCACCTCGTCGTCGAGCCGTTTGAGGTGTTCGCGCTGGCGGTCCAGCCGCTCGAAGCCTTCGGCGAGTTCGGAGATCTCGCTTTCGCCCAATGGGGGAAGGGCGCGGGACAACAGGGTGGAGAGCAGGGACGGATCGAGCCGTTCGGACAGTTTGGGCTGGCGCAACTGGAGCAGGGCGGACAACAGCGACTCATAACGCTGCTCCCCCATGCCGACGAACAACTCACGTCGTACGGCCGTGCGGTAGTCGGTGGCCGAGGCATGGACGTCGCCGCGGTCGCGCACGGCCTCGCCCAGAGCTGCGCGTGTCAGCGGCTGTCCCGCCTCGTTGACGAGGAGGACGCCGGCGGGGTGGGCGATCCTGGAGCCGGTGGTGAAGTAGTCAGCGTGGACCCCGCTGGTGTGCACGCTCGCCTGCAGACGCGCACCACAGCCGAACCACCGCTCGGCGCCATCGTCGCCGACGCGACGGAACTCCATCCACACATACCCGACACGGGTCTTGCCGACGGCGCCTTCGCCAAGCAGGTTCCAGTGCATGGTGCGTTCCGAACCACCGAACGTCGACAGGCGGTTGGGACGCAGGCTGGCGTCGAAGAGGAAGGGCAGTAGAAGCTCAAGCGCCTTGGACTTGCCCGAACCGTTCTGGCCGCGGAGCAGCAGGCGGCCCTGATGGAAGGTGAAGGTCTCGTCGTAGTAGCGCCAGACGTTGAGGATGCCCGCGCGGTGCGGCTGCCAGCGGCTGCGGGCCGCATCTACCGACGTCGCCGGTGTCGCAGGCGACTCAGCAGACTCCGGACTCCGCGGAACCGGAAGCTCTGTCACACTCACTGCTGGTCCCCTTCTGCCGCAACGCCACCGGAAACCACGGCGCCTACCCTCTCGCGCTCGCTCACGTCCCACCCCGGGCCGAGCTTGTCATCCGGATCCGGACTCGTCGTCTCCGTCAAGCGATAGCGGTACGCGGCCGGGCATGCGACGACACGCCCCCCGGCCGCGCGGACGAGCCCGACATCACGCAGGACGCGTACCGCGTCGTCGGAAAGCCGGACCGCGCCGTCCTCGGACTGATACGCCTTGGCCCAGCGCGGGAAACGCCGCAGCAGACCCGCTCCAGCCTCGGCAAGCTGTTCGGGCAGCATTCCGGCGGGCGTGGCGCAGAGCGGCTCCAGAAGGAGCAGTGCGGCAACCCTGGCAGTGGAAGTGTCGTCGGGGAAGCGGACATCGGTGGCGATCCCATCCGGGTCCACGAGCAGGAAGCCCTCCGCACGTTCCTCCAAGAGGAAGCCGGCCTGTTCGACCGATCGACGCAGGATCTGACGTCCAGTCAGAGACGAGATGTAGGCGAGCTCGTCCTCGGCGAGGTCGGCCCGGTGCAGCACGGGGTCGTCGAAGAGGCGACGCAACACCGAGTGGCGCAGCCTCAGATTGCGTTGTGCATCAGTGGCGGCGCTCTCGCTGTGCGTCTCGTCGGCTGTCCCGTCGACGATTGCGCCGCCGTAGCGGCGCTCCCGCACCAGGCCGGTGAGGAGTTCCTCGAACCGCGCAGGCACCTCGTCCGGGGGCACGGCGAGTCGGGAGGCGCCGACCGGCGCGGCGGGCAACCGCATCAGCAGGGTGGTGTCCACGCGGTAAAGGACCTTGGCTTCCGCGGACTCGACGTACGCCTCGGTCGTACCATCCACCGCGCGCAGCACGTCGTACGACTCCAGCAACTTCAGGACATCGACGAATGCCATCCGCTCCGGCTTGCGGACCGGGTCGAACGCGGCCAGTGCCCGGTCGGCCGCCGTGGCCTGGACGACGCGGTCGGCGAGCATGCCAATAGTTGTCATCGGCATCGACAGCAACTCGGCCGCGGTCACGCACAGCAGCACGTATCGCAGACGGTCGAACGGGGCCCTGCCGGAACGCGCTCTACGAGCCGGGCGGGAGCCGTCCGGGTTGGCGCGCACCTTGGTGAGGCGGGCGTAACCTCGGCGGGGCTCCACCACCAGGCTCCAGCCGCAGGTGTAGTCGAACCACTGGGCAAGCGACTCGCGACGGCGTCGTACCAGTTCGAAGCCAGTCGGGTCGGCGGTCTCGGTAAGCAGGGGGCGGGCCAGGAGGAGACGGACGGCGCGGGCGACCTCTTCCCGTTCCGCGGCGGCCAGCTGGTTGGCGAGGGTGCTCATCCTGCGGCCTCCTGCGGCGTGGCGCGGAGGGCCGAGGAGACGCTCGCTCCACCCGCCGCTGTGATGTGGACGACGTAGTCCGGTCCGGTCAGTGAGCCCTTCGCGGTGTGCAGTACGGCGGTGCGCTCATCGGAAGGCGGTGCCAGGGCGATCTCCACCCGGCCGTCTCCCGTCGTGGCGCGCCTCAAGCCGCTCGCGTCCGGCCGGGCGGCCAGGGCACGGCCGAACAGGTCGAGCAAACGGTCGAAGACAGCGGGGACCAACGTGCCGAAGGTGGACAGGCGAACAGGTCCCTCTGTCTCCAGCACCTGCCAGGCGAGTGCGAGTTCCGCTCGCTCCGCGCGAGCCCGCTCGGCACGCTCCGCCCTGACAGCCGCAACGTCCCGCACCTTGGCCGTGCGAGTGAACCGCTCCGTCCGTCCACTGGTCCGCAGCAGCGCCGACACCTCCACCGGTGGGGCCTCGGACCAGGAATGGGACGACGGGATCAGCTCGGGGTCGGAGTGGGCGAGATGAGCATGGCGGGCCGAACCGAGCCCGAAGGCCGCCGACCACAGCCGGTGCAGGTCCTCTTCCGCGGGGGCCGCCGCGAACCAGCGTGCTAGTTCCCGAAAGTCCTGCACGGCGCTGGAGGAGCGGCGCCTCGACTCATTGATCCGCTCCAGAACCTGCAGGAGCGAGACGATGGCCCGCCGGGCTATGTCGTGCAGCTGCTCGATCCGAGGTCGGGCACCGTCGTCCGCCAGGAACCACGCCCGCAGGCCCGCCCAGCGCGCCCGCCTGCTCTCCAGCCAGCCGGCCGCGGGGTCCTCCCCGGCCACCGGCGGGAGCTCTGCCCCGCGCAGGGCCCGCTCGCGCAGTACGGCGGTCCCCCGTTCCTCCACCCGAGCCACGGCAGCGGCGACCGCCTGACCGCGCCGGTCGAGGTTGACCAGGAACTCCTGCAGATACGCGACCGTGGCAGCCTTGACCTCGCGGAACACCTCCAGATCCGCGCCCTCGGCGCGCAAGAGGCGCTGCAGTTCGCCGTTGAACGCCTTGGTGTTCTCCACCAGAGCGTCCAGATGCCCCTCCAGCTCCCGCAGCGTGCTGAAGATCCGTCGATCAGCCGACGCGGGTTCACCGGAGAGCATGCACAGCTCGTCGAGCCGGTCGGCGATCGCCTCCAACACGGCCGTCTGCAGCGCGCCCGTGGAGGCGAGAACCTCAAGCGCGTGCCGCACTCCGGCAAGAGCGGCCTCGCCCCGGCGGGTCAGCGAATATTGCAGGTTGCGCCGTTCATATTCCTCGGCCGTGCGGTAGTTCTCCGCGTGGTTGTGCACCACATCCAGGAGCTCCCACTGCACGAGTCTCCTGAGCGCCTCATGCAAATCCTCATTCTCAACTGCCGCCACCCAGCCGACCCCGCGCAGCCGCTCTCGCACCGCGTCGAGCCCGAGCGCCGTCTCCAGGTGCTCGCCGGCCATGCCGAAGACGTCCAGCACTGCCCCGTACAGATCGGACCTCTCCACCGTCGTGAACCGGAACATGTCCGGTGGCACCCTGCGCACGCCAGTCGCCCTTCCTCCGCTGCCTCGGCGGCATCCGGATCTCCACCGTAGAGGGCGGCGCTGACATTCAGGGGCGAGTCACGGAACAGCGGGTTCAACCGGCGAGAATCGGGCGGTCTCATGGCCGATGCCCTTTCAGGCTCGACGGCGAAGGCGGTCCGCTCCTCGTCTCCGTGCAGGAGCAGGGTCCAGTCCGTGAGCAGACGCGTCACCGTCCTCAAGAGCTCTACGGATCTTGTCGCTTTCTACGGGACGACTGCGTGGAGCCGGAATTCCTGCTCCTCCGTGGCCGCGTGCGAGTGCCGGCCGGAGAACTCCTTTCTGCGGTGAGTGGCCTTACGGCGTGCGGCTCGCGCGCCTCGATTCCCTCGGTCCCGGGGATGAGGTCGGTCTGTAGCGGTGTGGGCGCGGAACGACGGGCAATCAGGTCGAGCAATCCCACACACATCGCAAAACCGCAGGTCAGGCACCCTTCGCCAGCGGCTCCAGGATCGCCACGCACTCCACATGATGAGTCATCGGAAAGAGGTGCAGCCACTCGTTCACAAGGGAACATGCAGGTCAGAAGGCACTTCCCCTCTAGGCAAGCAGACCCCCGTGCGTCATATGTGCGTCACCCTCATCTCTCACGCGTCAGGGAGGGTTCACCACAGCCTGACCGACCAGCGGGGCTCACAACCCCCTGCAGCAGCATGAGGCCCTGCTGATTCGGGAGCGAACCAGCAGGGCTGACGAGGTATTGGCGGCTTGCGATCACTGGGCCCCAGCCGCGGCCAGGGCCGCGTCGGTAGGCACTACGAGCGGCGACTCGAGTCGGGTCCACGCGCCGAGAACCGCCTCGTGCGCATCAGGCGCGAGGTGAGCATATCGCTGGGTGGTCTGGTAGCTCTCGTGCCCCAGTAGATGCTGCACCTCATACAGGGACACGCCCTTTTGTACCAGCCACGAAGCGCACGTGTGACGCATGGAGTGCGGCGGATACTCGGGCACAGATCGCCGCCTGCCGACTTCATCGAGAGAGTAGGACGCGCGTACGGCGGGCCACCACGTCTGGCGCCGCCAATTTCCGTCGTCGAGCAATCGGCCGGCTCGCCCCTTGGTGACGGTGGTGAAGACAACATCGCCACGATCCTTCCCATGCATGTGGCGCGACAAGGCATCAAGCACGTGGTCTGGCAAGGGAACTTCTCGACGACTCTTTGCAGTCTTGGGATGCTCCTTTATGCCCGATTTCGTGTTCACCTCAACGACGAATAGTCGCGACCTCAACCAGTCGATCCTCTTCCCGTGGAGCCCAGACAGCTCCCCCCACCGGAGACCGGTATAGAAGCCCAGCAGGGCCATTGTCTTCCACGGTTGCGGTAGCTCATCGAGGATCGCTTGGGCTTGGTTGAGCGTGAACCACTCCGGAGGTTTTATAACTTCCGGCGGCAAGTCGATGCGCCGGCACGGCGTAACTGCAATGAGGTCTTCATCGACTGCAGCCTGCATCAGAGAGTGCACTAGGTTATACGAGCGACGGATCGCTGATGCACCCTTCTTCTCAAGGATCAGCTTGCGAACCCACGCTTGCACGTCGATTCGGCCTATCGCCCGCATCTCCCACTCCGCCCAATACGGCATGACATGGTTGCGTATGGATGAAGCGTCTCCGCGCAGCGTATGCGGCTCGACAACACGCGCATCCCACCAGCGATCATGCCATTCGCGGAATTTTATTTTCCCGCCACGCGGATCTCGGTGTACACCTCGCCGATACTGAGCTTCTCGCCCAGCCCCCCATTCCCGCGCTTGATCCTTAAGCGCAAAAGTCTCAGTGTCCCGGTTGCCCGCCGGCGTCCTTACGGTCGCTTGCCACTTCCCCGACGGAAGTTTACGCAGGTATGCCATTTTCCCTTTCTCAACTCACCTAACACGTGGACGCATTGGGCTTACGGCCCTAGTGGCGGAGGAGGCGGGAGAGCAAGTGCGTCGCTCGACGAGAGCCTTCACGTCGCTTCCGGGAACTCGCACGCGAGAGCGCTCCGTACCCGTACGCAGATCGATGGCTGAAAGCTCCCCCAGAGCTATGTACCGATAGACCGAACGTCGACTTACGTCCAATATCTCCGCAACGCTCTGTATCGATAGCAATTTGTCACACACGGGAGTTCTCCGATGGTTAGGGCAGGACAACGGCCAGCCCGCACGCGATCCACCGCCAAGCAGTCGGTGCGGACGCACTAAACCATCCGGAGAATCCCCGGTTTCGGTAACCGGGGATCGTAGCCTATATTCCGCCCCGCAATCGAGGGTTACGATGTCAGTCGGTGGGACCTGAGCGCGGGGATGCTTCCTCTTCGGGCCAGGACCACAAGCCCATCCTCGGTGAGTCGGCTGAGATTACGGGCCACGACGCACCACCACGTCTTGGCGATGCCGCACTGCACCGGGCCCCCGTCGAAAGGGTCGGCGGCGCAGACGCAGAGGGCTGTGCAGACGGCGGCGTAGTCGGCTTTCGTCTGGCAGGTCCGTGCGTTCCTGGCGCCGAGCGCCAGGAGGATCGGAGCGGTGACGCTGGCCGATTGAAGTGCTGCTTTCGGCAGGGGGCCTCCTTGCTAGGAACCATGGCGCGTGACGGGAGACGGGTGCCAGCGCGGCACGCTGGCACCCGCACCGCTGAAAGCCTCTCTGAGCTGGTGTTTTCCGGAGAGGTTGTACATTGACATGGTCTCCGGGAGTGGTTCCAGCCCCCAGGGGCTCTTTCTCGTCTGCCGTGGGCGAATCCGCCCTCGGGCCTGCAGTGGTGAGGCCCCGCCCGGCCATCTGGGCGGGAGGAGAGGCCGGAAGTACGACGGCATCGCGGGCATCGTCCGGGCGAGGACCACGCCGATCACGACTTCGGTCCCCCGCTCATGAGGTCCGGGCAGGTCCTTCGCGCACGAGACTGCGAGGGCGGCTCAGCCGCCGACCGGGGCCGCATCGAGTTCCCGGATCCAGGCGCTGTTGCCGCCGACGGTGTCCAGGGAGAACCGAGCTACCGGTCAGCGGTGGTCGTGATCTGCGAGAAGTGCGCTACGACGCCGGGATGTGCTTGGCGGAGGAGCGCGGACACCTCGGCGGTCTGGGGCCATGGCCATGCTGGATGAGCGGGTAGCGATCATCGTGCGGCTTGGCAGGGCAAGGTCGGTCACTTTGGCCTCGCGAGCGGTCCGGCCCGGTAGGGCCGAGGGGGGGCCGGTGGGGGCGCCGCGGGGGGCGGGGGGGGGGGGGCCGTGTGGGAAAAAAAAAAACAAACACACCCAACAAGAATTAAAAAAAGGTTGGG
>NZ_JBHXNW010000018.1:72700-86230 GCF_042717365.1 Streptomyces sp. NPDC058534 | reverse complement strand
GGTGTGCGGGTGGAGCGCAGAGCGGGGGGTGTGGCCGGCTTTGTCGGGACACGCGCGCGCCGCGCGCGCGCGGCCGGGGGGGCCCCCACGGCGACCTGTTGAGGCCGCCGGGTCGGACGTCTGTGGGCGACCGTCATGGCTGCGTGGGGAGAGGTGAGAAGGAACTCAACCGCTGGGCTGCTCACGGCAGCCAGCCTTTCAGGAAACTGGGCCCTCCGTTGATCAGGATCGCCCTACCGCTACAAGCCAACGGGACGCCCACGATGGCTGGGCGCTTGAGTCGGGGGGCGTCGGGCATCCACTGAGACTTGCATTCCCCACCGGGGCCGGTTCCCCTGACGGGTGACTGCGGCTGCGCGCGGGGTGTAATCCCTTCAATGGGCGTGCTCCGCAAACTGATGCCGTCACTGCTCCGGGTGCCTTCGAGCCACCCCGCACGTCAAGAGCGATGGCCGGCCAGCCGGCTACATGATCCCCTTCCACTTCCACGGCGGCGCCCCGACCCGCCCGCGCAGACAATCGACCCGGTGTTGCGCCTCCTCCTGCCAGTCCGCGTGGGAGGCGGCGTGCTGCGCTGCGTACGTCGTCATTCGCAGCTCCCTCACTCCCGCGAGGAGTTCGTACCCCTCCCACTCGGTCACGTCCGTGCCATAGGCGTCGCAAAACTCGCCATACTCGGCAGTGGACACCGCGCCGGTCGTCGTGAGCTTCACCGCAGTTGAGACGAGGTCCCACTCCGGTGGGCCGAACGAGGCACGCTCGAAGTCCAAGAGAACCGGTCCATCCTCGGTGACCGCGACGTTACCCACCCATGCGTCGCCGTGGACCACACACTCCGGCAGACCGCTGGGCCGCGATCCCCATCGGTTTCTGAGGTTTTCGAGGCGGTCGCGCAGCCACTGCCGGTCGTCTTCATTCAGGGTGCTCGATGCGTCGATGCGGTCGGCGACGCGGACGAACGGGTCAAGGCAGCCAAGATCGAGGTCCGGCTTAGGCAGCGCGTGAAGCTGCTTGAGGAGCTTCACGACATCGGCGACGGTGCCACTCTCGTGCGGCGGTAGCTCCTGCCAGAAGGTGACGGGGTGACCGCCGGCCGCGGTGATGGGCTGCTGCACGTCGAGCGCGCGGACCGCGGCGACGTCATTGCGTTCGAGCCAGCGGGCCACCTCGACTTCGCGCACAGCAGCAGCGTCTTGCCCGGGCCGGGCAACGCGGGCGACCTTCCCGCCAGAGAGGCGCCAGATGGCGTTCTCAGCACGACGTATGGGCTCAGCCCCCGTAACGTCAAAGCCCGCGGTTGCGCATGCGTCTTCGAGAACGGCGCGGTCGATGGGCGCAGGTGCGGTCATGACGGCACCGTAGCGTCGATGCGCTCTCGCAGGTTCGCGGCTCCTGTGACGCCCCGGTGCCGGGCCGCAAACTGGGACAGTTCCCGAAGGTCGTCGGCCGCTCTGCGAGAGGTCAGCTTCCCGACCTCATCAAGAGCAAGATGACCGAGGGCAACCGCCTTGTGCGGGTCGCCCTTCGCCATGTTCAGCGACGCCCACTTCGTGCGGGAGATAACGCGCGAGCGCGCGAACGCCTTGCCGTGTCCGTCGACGGCGATCTTGAAGCGTTCGGCGGCCCGGCCAGGATCCTGTCCCGCGCGGATGGCCAGGTCGTAGAGGGCGTGCGCGGTGTCACCGTGGTGCTGGGCGTGGTCGTAATATGCCATCCATGGCGGATCTTCGGCCGGATTTGAGTGCTCGAACGCGGTATCAGCGTCGCCCACGGCCATCAGCGTGTTGCTGACGTCGCCCATCTTCCCGAAGGCCCGGGCGCGGGCTGTGTGCAACATCGCGCGTTCGGTCGGCGTGATCCGGTCCGACCGCACCAGCCCCTTCTCCGCGTCGGTGAGGCCGGTGTCCGGATCTCCTGTCCAGATCGCCTGCCGGGCCATAAAGCTGTACGTCTTGGCACGCAGGTGCCAGTTCTTGCCCTCCTCGGCGCACTCCGCCGCCATCCTGAAGGAGACCCGGGCGTCGTCGTGTGCGTAAGCGTCGAACTGGCTCGCTCCGACGACTAGGCCGAGTCGGGCCACCGCAGACAGGAGGTGCGGTCGTAGGGCCGGGGGGCACTTCACGGGCAGCAGGCGTACTGCCCAGGCCATCGATCCGTTGGCGATCTCAGCGACGAGCCCGCCCCCGCCATGTGCGTTGTCCATTGCGTGGATGTGGTCTGCCGCTTGTTCCAGGAGGGCGATGTCCCGGAGCCGGATCTCCTGGGGGATCTCTGGCTGGGCGGTCGGGGTGACGAGGCTGATGAGGTCTACAGGTGCGAGGGCGGCTAGGCCGCCAAGGAGCAGAGCGCGACGGTCCACAGGGTCGAGGCTTTCGCTTGGAGTTGTCGTACTACCTCTGCCCAGGATGCGGCCCTCGTGGACCTGAACGGTCGCCTCCACCCTCGTGGGGGCCTCTTTCTCGGAATTCGGAGCCTGCTTATCGGAATCGGCGGGCCGGAAGGCCATCGGCCAGGCCCGCTCGAACAACCCCGCTGTCTCGAAGACCTCGTCCAGTGCCTTGGCCAAGTCGAGGCGGCAGCTCGGGTACTTACCCGTCTCCACGGCATAGATGACGTCCTCGCTGACCTGCACCAACTTGCCCAGCGACTTGGCGGACATACCACTGTCCTTGCGGAGACGGCGCAGTTCATCACCGAACCACTTCTGCGGTGACACGCCGGGTGTGGACTGCTTCTGCGACCGAGGCATTAGGGGCCCCTCTGTCCATCGGAATCCGAAAACTTCGTCTCTCGGAACCAGCATCTGCACAGCGACCTTCGCAACTGACTCAATGGTTGCTGTCTGGTTCAACACCAGTACACACCGCAACACGAACCCGTTGGTGAGTTTTCGTCAGACGAGGTGGATCCGTGACTGCAGACCTTCTGGACGCTCCGCAGACCATGGCTGCCGGCGCCTGCGCGGCCACCCGCAGCCGCCCCGGTGTGCTGGAGATAGACCTTCAGCTGACGCCCACCGCCGTCACGCCCGTGCGCGGGATCGTCATCGCTCACCTCGCTCTGTGGGGCCTGGCCGCCTGCGAATGGCAGGTCGGCCTCGCCGCGTCCGAACTCCTCACCAACGCGTTCAAGCACGCCCGACCGACCGACCAGTCGGCGGTGCACGTACGGCTCGTGCTGTCCCGCACCCCCGGCGGTCTCTTCCTGGCTGTCAGCGACCCCGAAAGGCGGCACCCGAGCCTCATCGAGGCCGGTGACGACGACGAAGGAGGGCGCGGTATCGCTCTCCTCCAGGAGATTGGAGAGGGGTTCGGCTGTTCCAGCAACGACCGCGGCAAGGACGTGTGGATCACTTTCGCGACGCCCTAGATCGCCCAGGTCCCCGGCCCGACCGCTTCTCTCCCCCAAGGACTCGACAAGATGCAACCCGCAGTGACCGCACCGGTCCAGGGCGAAGTGCCGATTACCTGGTGCGCCCTCCGCATCGCCGCAAGCAGGCCGTAATGACTGCTCTTGGAACCGCCACCATTGAGGAGTTACGGCGATCGGGTCTACCGGCGCTCCGACGCATCACGCCAGTAATTGGCCAGCATCTCGCTGGGCCAGGCCGGCTGGCGCACGGCGCCCCGGGGTCCCATTTCCTGGAAGTACGGGGCCAGGTCCACGACCGGTGTCCCATCCACCGCGTCGAGATCCGTCACCAGGAGGTCGCGGCCTTCCACTCCGAGCAGCCTCGGGTAGCTAATCGCAAGTTGGTTGGGGCGCCGGTGGTTTCGGTGGACGAAGGTTCCGGTCGCCGGCCACTGCGCGTTGCCCCGGGGGCTGCGGGCGTGGAGCTGGACGTCCTCGGGCTGCGCCAGGTGAAAGCGCCACGTCACCGTCAGGTGGGAGAACTCCTCGATCCCTTGGAGGGTTTCGAGGGGGTACGCCTCGTTGAGTCGGATCACCGACTGGACCCCGCCCTGGAAGTCGTCCTGAACGCGAGTGTGGCCGCCGACGACCGTTGCGATCGATTCGACCTCGTACGTCGTCACCGGTACTGGTTCCTCTCCCTTGGAGACGCGGATCCACGAGCTGCCGTGGTGTGCCACGAGCCCGTGTCGAGATCAGCCTATGGCCCGCAGCATGTTCCGTGCCCGGTGGTCCAGTTCGGTGACGTGGCGACCGCCGCGTTGCCGGACGGGCGAGAGGTCGCTCTGGATGCGGACGATGACGTCGCGGGCACGGCCGGACTGGACACCCATCATGGCGTCCAGCGCCTGGCTCCACGTAGCGCATGCCTCGTCGAGGCGGCCTTGCTCGACCTGGACGGCGCCGAGGTAGCCGAGCGTGACGCTGTGGGTGCGGGCGTACTGCTGGGGTCGGCGGGTAGCAACGCTGCGCTTGAAGTGGATCTCCGCATCGAGGGGCTGGCCCATGTCGCGCAGAGCGCAGGCAGTCTCGTGGGCGAGGGAAGCGTCCTGGAAGAAGCCAACGCGGGCCGGCGCTTCGTTGGTGTCGGCGCGGGCGAGGTCCCGCTCTGCGCGACTGATGGCGGCGAGGGTGCCAGCCCGGTCACCGTCGGCCGCGAGTGCGCGTGCGTGGACGATCGCCAGCAGAGCCTTCTCCCGATGGCTGGCCTGGCCGTAGCGGTCGCGGGACATCGAGGCGTCGGCCAGGGCGAGCGCCCTGCGTGGATGCCCGAGGTCTACTGCCTGGTGAGCGAGGGCGCGCAAGACGTGGCCGCCGAGCGGTCCGTCTCCGGCTTCCGCCGCGATCCGGGCGGCGATGGTGAGGTAGCGCTGTGCGGTGCGGTGTTCGCTGGCGTCGAAGGCCATCCAGCCGGCGAGGTAAGTCATCTCTGCCACGGCCGAGTACGTGTCGCGGCGGAGCTGATCCGTGCGGAATCTACCGCCGAGCAGCGGCACCGCTTCGTCGAGCAGATGGCTGGCAAGGGCCTTGCGGCCAGAGGCGCCGCCTCGCTGCTGATCACGCGCGGAGTAGTAGACCGTGAGGTCGCGGACGTCGTCGATGTCCACCTGGGTAACCGCGCGCAGCGATGCCGGTCGCCGGTTCGCCGCTGCGGCAGGGGCGCCTGCCCACCACGAGGCGGTGGGCAGGGCGAGGCCGGCCGCGGAGTAGGCGGCGGTGGCCAGCAGCTTGCGTCGGTGCATGTCGAGATCGTCGCTTCCCAGCTCGGCCAGTGCGGTCAGAGGGTCGACGCTCCAGTCGGATCCGGTGTCGGTCGTGCCTGTCGGCTCTTCTTCCAGCCCGAGGTCGGCCAGGGTGAGGCGGCGGCCGAGCCTGCGGGACAGCGTCTCGCGCAGGATATGCGGCGCCCTGCCACTCGGCTTCGTGCCGAGGACCCACATGGAGATGTGCGAGCGGGAGATCGCCTCCAGCTCACGTACTCCGCACTCCGCGGCCACGCGGGCAACAGCGGCGGCTGCTTGCGGCTGGGACCAGCCTGCTTCGCGCAGGAGTGCGGCGAGGGCGACGTTGCGTTCACGGGCCATGGACTGCCCCTCGGTTCCGAAATGATCTTTGGCGCCTTTGGCGGCCTTCCTGGCCGCGCAGGCATACCCCTCGGACGGATTTCACGGTTCGCTCAACGTAGCTGCCAGATCACTCACTTCGCACGCCAGCCGTCGGCTCCGACCGGCGATCTCGGCTCACTTTGGCCTGATCCGAACAGGAGTTGTGTCATGCGCCTTTCGCTGGACCCTCGCCGAGACGGCAGCCAACTCGTGGGCGGGCGCGGACGGCGAGCGCCCGTCACCGGGGCGCCGGCGCCGGAGCGCGATCACGTGGTGGCCGCGTCCGAGACGGTGACGCTGGTGCTGGGCGAGGATTCGCCACTGCCCGAGAGCGCTGCCGATGTGGAGGACCTCGTTCGCCTTCTGCGCGGCCACGTTGCCCAGTTGGGCGCACGGACCGCTCCGGGGATTCCCTCCCTGCTGCGCGCGCAGCAGCTCTGCTCCGACAGCATGCCCGAGGACTACGTGCCGAGCCGGGTGTACCTGGTCAGGCTCGCCGAGGCCACCCGAGAGTTGATGGCTTACGTGGAACGCAGCGATCCCGGGCCGATCAGTGTGGAGGGCAGGCGGCGTTGGCCGAGGCCGACGGTCAACGTGCTGCGCGGGGCCGTCTTCGCCCTCGCCCTGGCCTGTCTGGTCTTCGCCGCTTCGGTGCCGCGGACATGACGGTGACCGGTGCCGTCGTCATCGCTCTGATCCTCGGGCCGACGGCCTGGCTGGTGCTTCGCGGCGAAAGGGCGGCCGGTCCGGCTCGAGCCGTCGAAGACCTGCCGCCGCCAGGCAACGCTCCCCCTCAGCCCGGTGCCCACCGACCTGCCTTCTGCCCACCGTTTCCCGGCCGCTGCGGCGGCCCCGATACGACCCCGGATCCGCGGGGCTCACGGAGATCCACACGATGAATCGCCTTCCGCGTATCGAGCAGTACGGCCTGATCGGCGACACGCAGACCAGCGCCCACGTCTGTGACGACGGTTCGATCGACTGGCTGTGCCTGCCTCGCTTCGATTCGCCGGCCGTCTTCGCCGACCTGCTCGGCACGCAGAAGCACGGCTCCTGGCAGATCGCACCGGCCTCGTCCGCAGGCCGGTCCGGCTCCGGGACGGTCGCTGAGCGCCGGTACCGCGGTGACTCGCTCGTCCTCGAATCGGTGTGGCGCACCCCGACGGGTACGGTCCGCGTCCTGGACTTCATGCCGTCACGCGACGGCACCCCGCAGGTGATCCGGATCGTCGGGGGCCTGACCGGCGAGGTGGAAATGGTCTCAGCCATGCGTCCGAGGCCGGGATACGGCAGCGTCAGCCCCTGGATCCACGAGGTCGGTGGGCGCATGGTCGCGGAGGCCGGCGCGGACGCGCTGTGGCTCGACACCTGCGTCCCGCAGGTGGAGAAGGACGGCGTCGTCGTGAGTGCCTTCGCCATCGGCGCCGGGCAGAGCGTGGCGTTCGTGCTCAGTTGGTGCCCGTCCCACGCAGCGGCGCCCGACGTTCCCGACCCGGAGGCCGCGCTCGCCGAGACGCTCGCGTTCTGGCGGGACTGGACGCAGGAATGCGCCTACGACGGGCCCTACCGCGAGGCCGTGGTCCGTTCCTTGATCGCTCTGAAGGCGATGACCTACGGGCCGAGCGGCGGGATCGTCGCGGCGCCGACGACGTCACTGCCCGAGGAGATCGGCGGCGACCGGAACTGGGACTACCGCCTCACCTGGCTGCGTGACGCCGCCACGACCCTCGCCGCACTGCTGGAGACCGGGTACCGGCAGGAGGCGCAGGCATGGCGGCGATGGCTGTTGCGTGCGGTGGCCGGCGATCCGGAGAACCTGCAGATCATGTACGGGATCAACGGGGAGCGTGATCTGCGCGAGCGGGAGCTGCCTTGGCTTCCCGGATACGAGGGATCAGCCCCAGTGCGGGTCGGCAACGGTGCGGCGGACCAGCTGCAGCTCGACGTGTACGGCGAGGTGATCGAGACCCTTTACCTCGCGCACGAGAGCGGTGTCGCCCACTGCGCCGACACCGCGGTGCTGCACCAGCGACTCATCGAGCAGCTGGAGCAGCGCTGGCAGGAGCCCGACGAGGGAATCTGGGAGATCCGCGGGGCACGCCGGCACTTCGTCCACTCCAAGGTGATGGCCTGGGTAGCGGTCGACCGCACCATCCGCCTGGCCCAGGCCGGCGCCCTCAACATGGACCTGGCCCCTCTGATCGAGCTGCGGGCAACGATCCACCACGAGGTCTGTGCCAAGGGCTTCGACCCGGCGCGCAACACCTTCACCCAGTCCTACGGCTCGCGGGAACTGGACGCCGCCACGCTGCTGATCCCCCTCGTCGGCTTCCTGCCGCCCGACGACCCGCGCGTCGTCGGCACCGTGGACGCGGTACGCCGTGAACTGTCCACGCCGGACGGGCTCGTGCGCCGTTACCCGACCCTCGGCGACCGCACAGGGGTGGACGGCCTGAAGGGCGATGAGGGCGCCTTCGTCCTCTGCTCCTTCTGGCTCGTCGATGGGTTGGCCCTTACTGGCCGCCTCGACGAGGCCCGTTCCCTGTTCGAGCGCCTCCTGGCGCTGCGCAACGACCTCGGGCTCCTGGCGGAGGAGTACGACCCCGTCCAGCAGCGTCAGCTCGGGAACTTCCCGCAGGCGTTCAGCCACATGGGCTTGATCCAGAGCGCCAGGCTCCTTCAGCGCCTGACGACAGGGCCGTCCCACCACCGCGGCACGGTCGCGGTTCCGGCGCCCCACTCGACCTCCCGCAGCACGCGCCAGACCTGCGCAGACCTGACGCCGCAGCACGCTTAGCCACCCACCCCCTGACGAGGATTCCCATGCCTGACAGCGCCTTCCCGGCACGGCCGGCCGCTACCGGCCACCGCAGACAGCGGCCCCCGGTCGACGCGATCACGCTGCACCGTGCCCGCCGCGCCGTGGCACTGCCCTTGGTACTCCTTGCCGCGTTGCTGGTTGCCGCCTTCACGCTCCGGTCGGTGTCCGCGGCAGGCTCCGGCTGGATCTTGGCCGGCGTGGTCTGCGGACTGGCCGGGGTCGCCACGGTGGCGGCTCGTGAAGCGCGCACCGCCGCCGGAGCCGTGCAGACGGCCGCGGAGGAGGCCCAGGCAGCGGCGCTGACGACGGTTGTGGGGGCAGCAGCGGCCGTGGAGAAGTCGGTGCAGTGGTCGGCGGACGAGCTGTGTCGCGGGGGGCGCCCGACGCTGCAGGACCCGCAGGCTCCGCCATCGGTTAGTGCGAACGCCGGGATCAACAACGCGCTGGGTGCACTCCAGGTGCGGGCCATCGCCTCGCTGGTACGGGTGCACGACGAGTCCCAGTCCGTCGTCCTTCTGGAAGTTCTGTGCCGCCTTGCCATGCGCGAGCACGCGTTGGTCGGCAAGGCGCTCTTGGCGCTGAGCGAGCTGGAGATGCTGACCGACGACCCGGAACTGCTGGCCAAGATCTTCGAGATCGATCACCTCGTGACGCGGATGCGGCGCCAGGTGGAGAGCACGGCGGTGCTGGGCGGGCAGTCCCTGCGCAGCGCACGCCGGCCCGTTCCCGTCACGACCGCGCTGCGCGGTGCGGTCTCCGAGGTCGTGCAGTATCCGCGTGTGGCCGTCGCGGCTGGGTCCGTGGGCGCCAAGCTGGGCCTTCCCGGCCACGTGGGTCCGGACCTGACGCACCTGCTGGCGGAGCTGATCGAGAACGCTTGTGAGTGCTCCGATCCGGCGACGAAGGTGATGGTGCGTGCGCAGCGGGTGGCGAACGGGCTGGTGGTCGAGGTCGAGGACCGGGCCATCTCCATGAATCCGCAGACGCGGGCACAGATTAACCACCTGCTCAAGGCTCCCGACGAGGTCGACGTGAGCGGCCAGGTGCGGGCGGGACAGCTCGGGCTGCTGGTCGCCGCGAAGATCGCCCAGTCACATGGCCTGTCCGTCGTGCTGCAGGAGAACGTGACGGGAGGCACCACCGCCCTGGTTGTCATTCCGGCGCGGCTCCTCGTCGCGATTGCCCCCGTGGAGGACGCCGGCATGCGCCCCAGGGTGACTCGCGCCTCCAGTCCGTCGGCGCGGCAGGCCGCCGCAGCACCAGCCGTCCCGTCGTCAGGGCAGGCCACGCCCCCGGGCCCCGCCGGCGCATTGGGAGCCGGAGCGGCAGGTCACCCTGCGGGAGTGCCCGCCCTTCCCACCCGTACGCGTCAGGCTGGCGCGTTCCGTCCACCCCGCGAGCGTGAGCAAGCGCCTGTGACCGCGGCGACGCCAGGGCTCGCAGCCGCCTTCCGTACCGGCATCCAGGCCGGCGGCACCGCCGCCTCTCCCCCTGCTCCGGATGAGCGACCCAGACCCTGAACCACCCCCTCCCCCCCGCCGTTCCCGCTGGCCCGCTCGCATGCGTTGGCCCCTTCCCCTTCTGGAGCGATCCCCATGAGCACCCACCCCGAGACGCACACCGTGACCGGCGCGCCCGCATCCGAGACCGCCGCGAGCGGTCAGCGGGACGACATGGCCTGGCTGCTGCGTCAGTTCGCCGCCGACGTCCCGGGCGTCACGCACGCCGTGCTGCTGTCGCGGGACGGGCTGCGCCTGCTGGACAGCGACGTGGACAAGGACTGGGCGGACGAGCTGTCGGCCGCCATCAGCGGCGTCGCCTCCCTCGCGGCGAACATCACCGGCCCCAGCCACCAGAAGCGGCCGGCCCGGCAGGTCATCATCGAGCGAGATGACTGCCTGTTCTTCGTCCAGAGCGCCGGGCGCAGCGCCGCCTTTGACAACCGCCCCGGCAACGAACGGGGTGAGGTGGAGACGATCCTCGCCGTCATCGCCACCACGGACGCCGACGCGGGCGCCGTCGGCTTCGAGATGGGTCGCCTCGTGGCGAAGTTCGCCCCCTACATGTTGATTCCCGTCCGCGTCGGCACGAGCGGCGAAGTCCGGTGACCATGCACGGCCGTGCGGCCGAGGAGTCGACGTTCGTGCGGACCTACACCCTGACGCGCGGGCGCACCATGCCACGGCATCTGCTCGGTCTGGACACCGTGCTGGAAGCCGGACCGGGAAGGCCCGGCCCTGCCCAGGCCGAGGAATGCGACGAGATCTTCGCCCTGTGCCGGGAACGCCGCCGCTCGGTGACCGAACTGGCGGGCCGCCTCGGCCGGCCTGTCACCGCCGTCAAGGTCCTCGTCTCCGACCTGCTGGACGCCGGCGCCCTGGTCGTCCCCACCGCCCCCTACACGGCATCCGGCTCGGACTCGGATGCCGGTCCCTCCACCCAGCTGCTGGCGGCCCTTTCCGCGAGCCTGAAGAGGAAGTGGCCCGATGCCATCGCCTACCCCCAGGCCGGATGACCCGGCCATGGTCCTGCGTCCTTCGCCGCGCCCGCCCGCCGGCGTCGCTCCGACCGTGCTGAAGATCGTGATCGCTGGGGGCTTCGGCGCCGGCAAGACCACCGCCGTGGGCGCCGTCAGCGAGATCACGCCGCTGAGCACGGAGGAGTACCTCACCGAGGCGAGCGCGGACGTGGACAGCCTGGCGGGCATCGAGGCCAAGCAGACCACCACGGTCGCCTTCGACTTCGGCCGCCTGAGCCTGCCCGACGCGGGCGTGCCCCTGGAACTGTTCCTGTTCGGCACGCCGGGCCAGGACCGGTTTGTCGACCTCTGGTATGACCTCTCCCGCGGCGCTGTCGGCGCGGTCGTCCTTGTCGACACCCGCCGGCTGGAGAGCTGCTTCACCCCGGTCAGCTTCTTCGAGGACGTCGGCCTGCCCTTCGTCGTCGCCGTCAACCAGTTCGACGGAGCGCACCGCTACCACCCCGAGCAGGTCCGCACCGCCCTCGAACTCCCCACCACCGTACCGGTGGTCACCTGCGACGCCCGCGACACCAACCACGTCGCCAGCGTTCTGCTCACCCTCGTCGGCCACGCCGTGAACAACGCCTCCACGAGCCGCTTAGGCCACGCACCCACTACCACTCTCCAGGACGCCTGATGTCACAGCACCCCAGCGACCCCTGCCGCACACCGCAGGCCGCACCGTCCGCACGGTCCCTGCCGCGACGCGACATGCGGGACGCCACCCGCGGACCGTTCACCCCGCCCGCCGCCATCACCAGTCGGCAGACCCAGCACGCATCGGAGCTGGCGCAGCGCTACGAGCTGCTGAACCGCCTGGGTGTTCCCACCGTGGCCAACGAGGACTTCGACGACCTGGCCCGCGACATGGCGGCGCAGGCCGGGTTCCTGTACGGGTTCGTCAACCTCTTCCTGGAGCAGCAGACCTTCGTCGGGCTGCACCAGCCGCCGGTGGACAGCGGGTACGTCATCGTCGGCCGCACCATGAGCCGCGACCACGGCTGGTGCCCGGAGGTCATGGACCGAAGGAAGGCCCTCCCGCTGCACGACGTGCACGCCAGCCCCCGCTTCAGCGGCAACGCGGTGGTCGACGCCGTCGGCATCCGCTCCTACTTCGGCGCACCCCTCATCCACGACAGCGGCACCGTGCTGGGCACCGTGTGCGTCATCGACCCGGAGAAGCGGCCCCTGGCCGAGGCGCGACGACTGCGGGACATCGTCATCAACGCCAGTGCGCAGGTGATGGACCACATCGCCCGCGCCCCCGTCCGCTAGACCGTTCCACCCCCCACCCGCTCCGCGTTGCGACCTTCACCCAGGGAGAGGGAGACCATGTCCGCCACACCTACCGCACCGCCGCCTTCGCTGCGTCCCTACCTCACCGCCCGCCACGACCTGCTCTGGCAGGAGGCAGACGCCTTCGCGGCCGAACACAGCGCGCCGCGCGCTGCACGGATGGAGGCCGCCCCAGGCAAGGTGGAGCGCAAGGCCGCCGACCTGATGGCCGCCCGGGGCTGGTTCGCCGTCACCGTCCCGGCCGCCTTCGGCGGACTCGACGACGGGCACGTGGCCAAGACGATCCTGATCCACCGCATCGCGCGAGTCTCGGCGGCTGCCGCGGCCATCCTGCAAGCGACCCTGATCCCCGTCGGCGCCCTGATCCACTTCGCCACCTACGAGCAAAAGGGCCGCTGGCTGCCTCGGGTCGCTGACGGCTCCCTACTGCTGTCGATCGCCGTAACCGAACCACTCGCCGGCGGACACATCGGCGGCATCGCAACCACCGCCGAACGCACCGGCCACGAGTGGGTGATCACCGGCAGCAAGATCCACATCGGCAACAGCCACCTCGCCGACGCCCACCTCGTCGTCGCCCGCACCTCCGGGCCCGGCGTGAGCACCTCCCAGGCACTGACCGCGTTCATGGTCGAAGCCGACCGCCCCGGCCTGTCCGTCCCCGGCCACCAAACCGCTCTCGGCCTGCACGGCTTCTCCGCCGGCCGCCTCGACCTCGACCACGTGCGCGTTCCCGAGGACAACATGGTCGGCGAAGTCGGCCAGGGCCTGGCCGTGGCCCAGAGCAGCAGCATCCTGTACGGCCGCCCCAACCTGGCCGCTGTCAGCCTCGGCATCCACGAGGCCGTCGTGGAGACCACCACCACGCGGCTCAAGACCCACCCCCGCTACCGGGGCACCCTGTCCGACCTGCCCGTTCTGCGGGACCGCGTCGGCGCCATGGAGGCCCGACTGCGCGCCGGCCGGATACTCGCCTACCAGGCGGTGCACCTTCTCGACCAGGGCCTGCCCTGCGACGCCGACCTGATCAACTCCAAGTACCTCGGCCACCAGTGGGCCGCGCAGTCCGCCCAGGACGCGATGGAGCTGCACGGCGCCCACGCCCTCGACGGCGAGTACGTCCTCCAGCGCTTGTGGCGCGACATCCAGCACACCTACCCACCGGCCGGCACCGGCGAAATTCAGCGAATACGCCTGGCGGACGCCGCTTTCGACGAGGACCACATCCAGTGGTCCGAACGCCTGGCCGCCGAGGCCGCTTGGGCCCGCCACGGCCCGGCCGCCGCCTAGACCCCCGGGGGGGGGCCCCCCCGGAAAACCCCCCCCCCCCCCCCGGGGCGGGGGGGGGGGGGCGCCCCGCCCCCCCCGCCGGCGCG
>NZ_JBHXNW010000018.1:36097-72690 GCF_042717365.1 Streptomyces sp. NPDC058534 | reverse complement strand
CCCCTCCCCACCCCCCCTCCGGCCCCTCCCCCCACCAACCCCCCCCCCCCCCCCCCCCTCTCCCCGCCCCCCCCCCCCCCCCCGGGGGCCCCCCCCCCCCACCTCCCCTAGTGACTGTCCATCCCAGCCGAGAAGGAGCCATCGTGACCCCGTCCGAAACGACCAGCGCACCCATCACTCCGCTGACGCCGACCCTTCTCCGCGTCGCCCAGCACCTGGCATGCGGCCTCGCGCCGAAGGAGATCGGCACGCAGACCGGGCTGTCGGCCGAAACCGTCCGCCAGTACCTGCGCGACATCCGCGAAAGCCTTCACTGCCCGCCGCGCTGCAAGCCCCCGGTGATCGTGCACCGACTGTTCGCCACCCAGCAGGTGACCGTTCCCACGGCCGACCGGCCGGCGCCCCAGCTCCGTCCCGAGGACCTGCTGTTGCTGCGAGCCGTCGCCGATCACAGCGACCCCCGCGGCATCGCCCTCGCCGCCAAGCTCGCCCCCGCCGACCTGCGCGCCGCGCTCGACCAGCTGCTCGTCGACACGGGCGCCGAGAACACCACCCAGCTGGTGATCCTGGCGCACGGCTGGAACCTGCTGCCGGCTGAGCCGGTGCGCGTCGGAGCGAGCCAGTGAACCGGCACCCGGCCTCCACTGCCGCCCAGGGCCGACCAACTGCGGCACCTTTCACCACGGCGTCCCTAGTCGCCGTGTACGAGATGCGCAAGTTGCGCACGGACGCCGAGCGCGAGGAAGCCGCCGCCCTCGTCCAGGACCGCCAGCGCTGGCTCACCCTGCGCGGCCTCCCCGTGCCCGCTCAAGCCGACGTACCGGCCCTCTTCCGAGACCCGGAGACGAGGCCGGCCGGGCTGTTCGAGGACGGGAAGCTGCTGGCCTGCCTGATCCCCCAGCGCGACCCCGGTCTCGGCTGGGGCGAAGGCCCCTGCCTCTTCCTCGGCTGCGTCCACACCGTGCCCGACCACCCCGACGACATCACGCGGCTGATCACCCTTTGGGCCTCCGACTTCGCCGCCCGGCAGGACCTGCCCGCCGTACGCGCCGAGACCCTGGCTCGCCACCCCCTGGACGCCGACCCCATCGCCGCCCTTCTGCGGCGGCTCACCGACGTGGGCTGGAACATCCGAGGTTCAGGCACAGGACGCGAGGGTGACCGAGTCGCCCGCCTCGAACTCGCCGCCGAGCACCGGTCCGGGCTGAGCACCCTCATCGCCTGCCGCGTCCACGCGCCGGAGACGGCCCCGGACGATCGGGGCAGCGCGTGACGACCGCCGCCCCCCAGCGCCCCGACCTCGCCCGCGAACTGATCGCCCGCGCGGTCTCTCGGCGATGACGAACCCGACCGGACTCCCCTCTACCCCTCCCGCCTCAACGCGGGAGGCCATGTCCACAACCGCGACTCCGCTTGAGGCGATGTCGTCCTCGTTGCCAA
Organism: Streptomyces sp. NPDC058534; assembly: GCF_042717365.1. Lineage (NCBI taxonomy): Bacteria > Bacillati > Actinomycetota > Actinomycetes > Kitasatosporales > Streptomycetaceae > Streptomyces > Streptomyces sp. NPDC058534. The sequence goes on along the minus strand of NZ_JBHXNW010000018.1, from coordinate 71,250 downwards.
TTTCCCCTCGATGGACGGCGCGATGACGAGGCCGAGATCAGCGCAGGCGGAGCGCAACGAGGTCTTACTCAAGCACCTGGAGACCTTGGAGTGGTCCATCAGCGGCTTCGCCCGCCGGATCGCCGCGCGCTGCGAGGCCATCCACCTGCCCTACACGGTGGTAACGAGTACGGTCTCCCGGTGGTGCAAGGGTGCGACCCCCCGCGACGACCTCGCGGCCACCGCGTGCCACGTGCTGTCCAAGGCCCTGAACCGGGTGGTGACGCCGGAGAGTCTGGGCTGGCCGTCCGACACCGGCTTGGTCGCGGCGCAGTCGCTGGAGTACCTGGATGTCCCTCACGCCGTACGGATGCTCTCGAAGTTGTGGGCCCTGGACGCGATGCGGCGGCGCAACGTCGTCAAGAGCGCGTTCTCCCCGGGCGTGTTCGGTCCCGCCTCGAGGGAGGCGCTCGTCATGCCGGCCGACGCCGTGCTCGGCGGGCTCGGGCAGCACAGGGTGACCGCAGCGGACATCGACCTCCTCGACGAGCAGACGCGCCTGTACGGCAAGCTCGACTCCCAGCACGGCGGGGGCAAGTTCCGCGGCGTCTTCGCGTCGATGATGGACACGCACGCCACGCCGATGCTGAACGGGACCTTCTCCGCGCGGACCGGGCGCCGACTGTACGGCAGCGTGGTGGACGCCGTCCTCGCGATGGCGTCGATGGCCTACGACGACCAGCTTCCCGGCCTCGCCCAGCGCTACGACCTTCAGGCGATGCGGCTGGCCCAGGCGATCGGCGACCGCGCCCGCATCACCCGGGTCCACATCCACCAAGCCCGGCTGGCGGCAACGCAGGGAGGGCAGACCGACGTGCTCGCGCACGCGCGAAGTGCCGTGCTGGCGGCCAAGGGCGCGCCGCCCTTGGTCAGGGCCTACGCGTGCGTGACCGAGGCCCGGGCCTGGGCGCTCAACGGCCAGGCGGACCAGGTCGTGGCGGCGGTGAAGCAGGCCCGCGAGTTCCTCGTCCGCGCGCAGAGCAGCTCCGGCCCGTCCTGGCTGGAGTGGTTCGATCTGCGTGAGCTGGAGGGACAGGCGGCGTGGGCGTTCGCCGTCGCCGGCCTGGCTGAGCAAGGCGCCCAGGCGCTGAAGGAGGCGTCGGCCCTTCCCTCCGACCGCACGCGCGACACCGTGGAGCTCCTGATCACCGAGGCCGAACTCGCGCGGCTGCGCGGTGACTCGGCCGAGCACACGGCGGCGGCGAGACGTGCCTCCCAGGCGTCACAGCACCTGATGAGCCGACGACTCTCCGAGCGTCTGGACCACCTCAACACGGGCCAGCCGCTACGGGACTTCTGACCTTCCCGGACCGCCGGGGCGCCCCGGCAGCCTGCGGACGAGGCCGCGATGTGCCCAGGGCGTCTGGCTCGGTGGCCGGTCAGCCCGCGGGAAAGAGCTCCCGGTAGACCGCGTGAGACCGGAAGACGCCGCCGTGGTGTGGGGAGACGAGAGAGCCGCAGTGCTGTCGCCCGTCGGCGGTGTGCAGGACGGCTTGGAGCTGGTAGTCCGGGTGCACGCGGTCGTCGCTGAGGGCGGCCGCTAAGGTGAGCTCCAGGACGTCTCCGGGCTCGACCGGCACGGGGCTGTCGAAGAGCGGCAGGTAGATGGTGGCCCAGTTCGTCTTCATGCGCAGCGCGTCGAGCGGCTCGTCGTCCGGCAGGCACCAGAGGTTGAGCCAGGTGAGCACGCCATCCACGAGGCCGGGCCGCGTGATGGCCAAGCGCGTGGTCCTACACTGCTGCGTCTGCAGGTCGCCGTTGAAGTCGAGCGCCTCGACGACCGCGCCCTCGGAGAGCAGTGCGTCGGCGGGCGGCTTCTCGACCCTGAGCCGTACGTCGAAGGGGCTGCCGTGCCAATCGAAGATGCTTTGCAGGTAGGGGAGCGCGGCCTCGGCGAACGCCACGGGCTGGTCGGGGAGCAGGTCGGACAGGCGGACTGCGGCGGCCAGCGTGACCGCACGGTGGGGTATGACCATGCCGCCGGGCTCCATCAGGCGGGTGCGGGCGTCGGCCAGGACGGCGGCCGCGCCTTCGGCGCCGGCGAGGGAGCCGATGATCTCGGCGACGCAGACATCGGCGCGGGGGGGGCGAAGCGGAGGCCGGTCGACTCGCCGAGCAGGAGCGTGATCCGGTCCGGGGAGGCGAGGGCCGGCAGGTTGGCGGCCGCCTTGTGGAACGCGTCCTCGATGACCTCGACGGCTACGGCGTGCCGAGCTCCGGCCTGCACGCCTTCGCGCGCCCAGAGCAGGTCCTGTCCCGTCCCGATGTCCAGGATCCGCCGGTCCGGTGCCAGGTGCGCCAGCGCCGCGCGGAAGCGGCGGTTGCGCTCGTCGTCCGTGGTCATGGTCGTGTAGAGGAACGGGTCGTAGATCGGGTACTCCCCCACGCTCGGCCACAGGGCGGGGCGGCCCTCCCGTCCGGGGCCGGGGTCGACACGGACGCTCACGGTGTGTCCGGGGATCTCGATGTGCTGGATATCGCGCATGGTTGGCCTCTCGCGGCGAGGTTCGGCGGGGGGGGGGGGGGGGGCGGGCGGGGGGGCGGGGGGGGCGGGGGGGGGGGGGGGGGGGGCGGGGGGGGGGGCGGGAGACGCTGTGGGCTCCGCTGCGGGTCGGGGGGCCCCCGCGGGGGGGGGGGGGCCCCCCCCCCCCGCCCGCCGCCCCCCGCCCCCCCCCCCGCCACGTGCTGGGTGGTGGGCTCAGATGCCGGCGGTGTGCCAGGTGATCCTGGCGGGGGTGTCGAGCGGACGCCGGTCGGCGACATCGGAGGCGATCCGGGTGCCGACGTACAGCCAGCCCAGGAGCTGCTCGTCGTCGTCGACGCCGAGGTGCTTGCGGACCTGGGGGGCCTGGACGGCGGGGCCGGTGCGCCAGATCGACGCGAAGCCGTGGCTGTGCAGGAGCAGCGACAGCGTGGTGACCATGCCGGTGGTGGCGGCCAGCTGCTCCCACTCTGGGACCTTCGGGTAGTCGGGCACGGGACGGTGCACGATCGTCAGGAGCAGGGGCGCACGCAGGGGCTTGGCGGCGGCGCGGCGGGCCTGCTCCGGAGTGTCGGCGGCCTCGGCGAGCGCGTCGCCGAGCCGGGCCCGCTCCTCCCCGCTCACCACGACCAGCCGCCAGGGGCGAAGCCGCCCGTGGTCAGGGGCGGTGGCCGCAGCCTGGACAAGGCGTTCCAGGTCGGCGGAGCCGGGGGCGGGCAAGGTCAGCCGGGAGGCGCTGCGTCGGGTGAGGACCGCGTCCAGGACCGGATTCGGGGACCGGGTCATCGGGTCGTCTCCCGGGCCGGGGCGCGCTCGGGATCGTCGTGAGGTGCCGGCGGGGTCATTCGTGGGTCGTCACCGGCCACGCGCCGGAGGATGGGGGCGGTGGCCGCGGTGGTGATGACGGTCATGATCACCAGGAGGGTGAACAGGGTCTCGGTGATGACGCCGGTCTGCAGGCCGATGCCGAGGACGACGAGTTCGGTCAGGCCGCGGCAGTTCATTAGCGTGCCGACGGCGGCCGACCAGCGCCAGTCGGAGCCGGTGAGGCGGGCCGCGCCGGCCGCGCCGCCCCACTTACCGACGACGGCGACGGCGAGGATGGCCGCGCCCCAGCCCCACTGTCCGGCGGGCAGGTTGGAGAAGTCGGTGTGCAGGCCGGCGTCGACGAAGAACAGCGGCAGCAGGAGAGGCAGGACGACGGCGCGGATGCGCGCGGCGCTGCGCTCGACGGCCGGCAGGCCGCGGGGGGCGGCGGCGCCGAACAGGAACGCGCCGAAGGCGGGGTGCACGCCGAGCTGGTCGGTGGCGTAGGCACTGAGGCACAGTCCGGCGAACAGGAGGGCCAGGACGAGCTCGTCGCCGGTGCGGCCGGCGCGTTCGAGCAGGGGGCGTATCAAGGCGAGGGCGACGGCGTAGGCGGCGGTGAGGGCGAGGGTGGTCAGGGCCGAGATGGCGGGGCCGGTGGTGGCCAGGGCGACAGCGGCGGTAAGCAGGCACCAGGCGAGGGCGTCGTCGGTGGCGGCGCAGGCCAGGGCGAAGGCGCCCAGGGACGTGGTCTCCAGGCCGCGGTCGGCGAGGATCCGGGCGAGGACCGGGAAGGCGGTGATGCTCAGGGCGACGGCGACGAACAGGGTGAACGGCAGCCGCCCGACGCCGTCGGGGGCGAAGTGCGGGTAGAGGGCGGCGGCCAGGGCGGCTCCGAGGGCCATGGGGAGGAGGAGCCCGGTGAGGCTGACCGCGGCGACGGCGCCGCGGGTGGTGCGCAGGCTGCGCAGGTCGAGTTCGAGTCCGATCAGGAAGAGGAACGCCATCAGGCCGAGGTTGCCCAGGGCGGAGGTGACGGGCAGGACCGAGGGGGGCAGGAGGTGGTGCTGGACGGTTGGGGCGAGCCAGCCGAGCAGCGAGGGGCCGAGCAGGATTCCGGCCAGTATCTCGCCGATGACCGGCGGCTGGCCGAGCAGCCGGACGGCGCGCCCGCCGGCCTGGCAGGCGAGGACCACGACCGGGACGGCGAGGAGCACGGGCAGCAGCGGGTCGGACACGACAGCTCCAGGAGTCGGGCGAAGGACCGCACGGCGCGCGGCATGGCGGCGGGGCGCGGGGCGGGAGGGATCAGGCGCGGGTCAGCGGCAGGGTGGTGCAGCGCAGCGAGCCGGGGATCCGGGTGACCTCGTGGTAGTCGACGGTGAGGACCTCGAGTCCGCGTGCGGCGAGCTGCTCCGTGATGCGGTCGCTGCCGGCGGCGACGATCACGGTGTCCGGGGCGATCGCCAGGACGTTGGCCTGGAGGGCGCGCGCTTCCGCGCTGGTGATGTCGATGAGGTCGAAGTGCTGCGCGAACCAGGCCAGTTCGGCGGGCGGGAAGACGGCGCGGTGGATGAGGGCGGTGCCGGGCGCGACGATGGTGAAGTGGTCGTCGAGGTGGACGATGCCGCGGGTGGCGAAGCGGACCGGGCGGACCTCGCGGTCGACGCCGTGGTGGGCGAGCGCCCGCTGCAGCGCCTCCACGCCGGCGGGGGAGGTCTCCTCGCCGAGGCCGACCAGGACGGTGCCGGTGTGCAGGGCGACGTCGCCGCCTTCGATGGTGCCCTCGTCCAGGTGGGCGATGTGCGGGGCGCTGGTCAGCAGCGGGGCGAGCGAGTCGGCCTCGGGGCGGCGGTGCGTGGCGTTCAGGCGCGCCATGACCAGGACGTGGTCGATGACGAAGGCGATGTCGCGGGGGTAGTGCTGGACCGGGCAGCCCGGCGCGGCGTCGAGGAGGGTCACCTCGGTGCCGCGGCCGCGGAGGAGGTCGATGAGGGTGTCCTGCTGGGTGCGGACGGTGGCCGGATTGTACGGCTGCCAGGAGCTGGTGGTCTTCTGGCGGGTCAGGACGGGGTGGACGTCGGGGCCGTCGAGGTCGGGGGTGACGTCGCTCGCGTGGCGCATGGCGACGTGGCGCAGGGCGCCGTACTCGCTGGTGGCGTGCGGGGTGAGCACGATCAACTCTCCTGGGCGGGGTGCGGGACAGGTCGGAGGTGAGCCGGACGCGGCGCAGACGGTCCCAGGAGGGTGCGGGGTCCGGGGGTCGGCAGGTCAGGGCTGCCGGCCCCCGGGAGGTCTCGCGGGTGTCAGCCGACGGGGCTCTTCTCCGTGGTGTCGGGGACCTGGTCCAGCCAGGCCACGGCGTCGTCGCGGAAGGACTGGTTGACGGGGACGAGATCGGCTCCGCTGGTGTCATCCAGGGCCGTGACGACGATGCCGAGCTCGGGGACGTCCTTGTCGATCGCCGCGAGGCGGCTGCCGCAATTCGGGCAGAAGCCGCGCTGGGCCTCACCCTCGAACGTGGTGTACCAGGTCGGCTCGACGCCGTTCGTCCAGATGACGTTCTCCGGGGCGAAGCCGGCCCACCACATCATCGGGCCGCCCCCGAGGCGCTTGCAGTGCGGGCAGCTGCAGGTGTGCGGGTAGACGGCCTCGCCCTTGACAGTGAAGCGGATCTTTCCGCACAGGCATCCGCCGGTGCGCTTCTGGGCGGCGGCGACGATGTCGAGGGTGGCGTTCATCAGTTCATCTCCGAGGCGCGATGGGCGAGTTGAGCCCACCAGTTTGTCATCCCCTCCATGATCGTCAGCCAGCCGTCGAGGGCCTGCGGCAGGTCGATGTGGAAGAGTTCACTCTCCTTGATGAACCTGGCCAGGCCCTCGATGTGGGCGGCCTCGACGCTCATGCCGCCGACCTGGGCGGCCTCATGCCCCTCGTCGAGGTGGAGGTCGTAGTAGTACTTCAGGGCCTTGAGCTCGCCGCCGCTGCCGGCGCCGGTCAGCTCGCCGTAGCGGTTGGTGATGTCGCGCAGGATCTCGGTCTCGGCGATCGCCACGGCCTCGGTGGCGTAGTAGGCGCCGGCGATGAGGCTGGACATGTGCGAGCCGACCATCCACTGGTGGAGGTTGACCAGCGTCTCGGTCTCCGGGGCGGGCACGTGTCCGTTGACGAGCAGGCCGAGGTCGGACAGGAGCGCATTGGTGTAGAGGACGTAGTGCGCGGGCACCTTGCCGCGCTCGCCGCCCTCCTCCAGGTGGTTGCGGCGCAGCTCGTGGGCGAGCTCGGGGCAGTGGCCCTCCACGGCGGTGGCGGCCGCCTTGAGGTACTGGGCGTTGTAGCGGGCGAACACCGAGAGCTCCTCGATGTACATCCGGGCCTGGCGCTCGTTGAGGTCGGCGGCGCCGACCTTCTCGGCGATCCGCGCGTACACCCACTCGACCAGCGGGGCCAGGTGCTTGGTGACCAGGGCGGTGCCGGAGGTGAAGTTGCCCAGCAGGGTGCCGTTGACGGCGCTCTGCGTCTCGGGGTGGGTCTTCAAGTAGGCGTGGACGAGGCTGTTGTCGGGGGTCATGCGTCGGCGTCCTTGGTGTCGGAGGGGCGGGGGGTGAGGTGCAGGCCGCCGGTGGCGCCCAGGGCGCGGACGGCCGTCAGGAGCTCGGCGTTGTCGGGCAGGACGAGGTTGTCGCCGCGGTTGAGGGCGGTGACGGTGTCCCGGTCCAGGCCCGCGCCGTCGAGGGCGACCCCCGGCTGGTGGCCGCGCAGCAGGACCTGGTGGGAGTCGCCGTCGTCGAGGAGGGTGGTGACCTGGTAGGGGGCGATCAGGCGGATGCCGGCGCCCGGGGTGACCTGCTCGGGGTCGAAGGCGTCCGCGGCTTCCTGGCGGGAGAGGTCGCCCTCGACGAGCTCCCAGCCGCCGTTGCTCAGCAGCGTGGCCCACCGCTGCTCGGTGTGCTCGCGGGCCGCGGAGCGGACGTGGTCGGCGGCGACGGTGAGGAGTTCGCGGCCGACGCCGACCAGCCGGTCGGCGACGGAGCCGGGCCCGGCGGCGGTGTCCGCCATCGCGGAGGGCTCGTTGAGCGGGTCGTCGGGCCCGTCGCCGGCCAGGGCGGCAAGGACGTCCGGGATGATGCGGCTCTGCAGGAGCTGCGCGTACGGGTAGGTGTACAGCGGCATGGCCACCGAGACGGAAAAGGTGTCCTGGGTGCCGACGTGGAAGACGCGACGGGGCAGGAAGAGGGCGTCGCCCGGCTCCAGCAGGAAGTGCTCGGCCTGCTCCAGCAGCGCGCGGTAGTCGCCGAAGGTGGGCTCCTTGCCGCCGGTGAGCTTCTCGTACTGCTCGGCGGGCCAGCAGTAGAAGTTCTTGGCGTTCGGGCCGAGGTGGACGAGGAAGGCGTCCTCGTAGCCCTCGTGGATCCCGAAGGCCGTGCCGGCGTAGTTCCCGGCGAAGGCGACCTGTTCGGCGCCGCCCAGCGGCAGGCCCCACCCGTCGATGAGGGTCCTAAGGAAGGTGCCGAGGCCGGCGGCGAGGGCGGGGCTGACGGTCTCCAGGTTGTTGATGACCAGGGAGAACCGCTCGGCGCCGGCGAGGTTTTGCATCCACGGCACGAAGGCGTCCACGCCCCCGTCCCAGGTCGGGGCGGTCAGCGCCTGGGGCAGGAGGTCGTCGCGGCGGTCCTCGCCGACGTAGACGCGGGCGTGCGCCTTGATGCCGGTGCCGGCGGTGTGGGCCCGGCGGATGGCCTCGAATCCGGCCAGGACGTCGTCCGGTCCGGCCGCGATCGCGGGGATGATGCCCTTGAACAGGAAGGGCGTGGTCCGCCCGGCGGTGTGGTCGGGGAAGGTGCCGTTCCAGAAGGCACGGTCGGTCGGCCAGGGATAGGCGGTGTCCATCAAGGATCTCCTGACGTCGGGGCGTACAGCCGTGGGCCGGGCGCGGTGGCGGGGTCAGCTGAGGTAGTCCTCGGGGCCGCCGCGGCGGACGGTGTCGAGGGTGAAACAGTGGAAGCCGCCGCCGAACAGCCGCCGGTGGCGGTGGCGGACGGGGACGACGGTGAACCCACGGCGCTCCAGGACCTCGATCAGCTCCGGGTAGAGGGAGTTGACGACGACGGTGTTCTCGTCGATGGACAGCAGGTTGATGTCCATGTACCGGCTGCCGATGGGGATGACGAAGCCGAGGTCGCTGTAGTCCGGGAAGTTGCTGTCGTCGGTGTCAGGGGCGTAGATCACGTCCCAGGACTGCATGTCCTTGGGCAGGTACTTCAGGTAGGCCGGGGAGCGCAGCAGCATCAGGCCGGGGCGCAGCGGGACCAGGACGCTGTCGATGTGGTTGTCCGCCATGGCGTTCAGGCGGTGGAACCGCAGGCTGGGGAGGTTGTTCCTCAGCCAGCGCAGGGCGAGTTCGTGGTTGTGGTTGGCGACGTTGACCAGGACGTCACGGCCCAGGCGCATGCACTGCGCGCCGTCGAAGACCATCTCCAGGCCCAGGCCCTCGATCGCGCCGGTGCTCTCGCCGTCGGTGGCGCGGCTGACGTCCAGGTCCTGGCTGGTGAAGTAGGAGGTGTCCAGGGAGCCGCGGGCCAGGGCCGGGCGCGGCATGCTCACCCAGTTCGCCCCATACCGGTAGTAGCCGTAGAACGCGGGCTTGAGCAGGTCGTTCTCGAAGATCCGGGCCCGGACGTGGGGGGCGGTCTCCACGATGGTGTTGCCGAGGATGATGGTCTGGTCTCGGACGTTGAGCGGCGGGGTGGCCCGGGCGTCCCAGTGCGGGGAGCGGATGTCGACGTCCTTGCCCGGGGCGGCGGGTCGCAGGACCTTCACCCCGCATCCGGTCAGGGCGTCGGCCAGGCCGGCGATGTCCTCGTTGAGCTCGTCGACCAGCTGCGCGGGGATCGGCAGGAGTTCCTCCCCCGTCTGGCTGGTGTGCCCGGCGAGGACGGGGGCGACGTTGTCGTAGAAGAACAGCCGCCACGAGGTGTCGGTGTGGTGGGCGTCGTAGTGGTCGGCGCGGCCGAGGACGACCTCTTCGAGCCGGGTGAACTCGTCGAAGCTGTTCAGGGCCGTCGAGGCGGGCGCGGGCTGGGGCATGGTGGGCCGCCTCCTCGGCGGCGGGCGACGGCGCGCCCTCGCCTCCGGCCCGCGAAATGCGCGGCCGGGACGGGGCGGTGCCGTACGAGGTTCGGAGGTCGGGCGAGGACGAGGTCAGGCGGCCGAGGCGTGCCGGGCCCGGGTGCAGACGACCGGGGCGGCGGCGAGACGGGCGATGATGTCCTCGATCACGCACGGCTGGTCGGGGGTGGCACGGCGCCGGAAGAAGTAGCCGGAGCACCACGGCACTTCACCGAAGCGCGGCAGGTGCTCGGCGGCCAGGGCGCGGGCCTCGGGAAGGCGCCGCCAGGGGATCTGCGGGCACCAGTGGTGGATGGGGTGGAACATGTCGTCGAGGTGACCGCCGAGCAGGTGCCGAGTGAGCCAGTGAGAGGTCCAGCCGCGGGTCTGCAGGAGGATGTCGCCGTTCTCGATCAGCCCGGCGTGGTTGCCGAGATCGGTGATCCAGGTGACGACGGGCCGCACCAGGACGAGGGGAAGCAGCCAGTAGAGCAGGAGGTACGGCACGCCGCCCACGGGCCACAGTGCGGCGACGACCCCCGCCCACAGCACGGTCCTGGCGGCGAGGGCCTGCCAGGTCTCTCCCGGCGCGCGGGTGAGCAGGGTCAGCACCGCGGTCTTCGGCAGCCGCCACAGGGCGTTGCGCACGATGACCCGCAGCACGAAGGCGCGGCGGCTGGGCGCCCGGCCCGCGGCCCGGATGTTGCCGGCGCGGTAGGACTGGAACATCGGGTCGTCGTCGGAGCCGAGCTTGGCGTGGTGGACGTAGTGGCTGCTGCGGTAGGGCTCGAAGCCTTCGCCGAGCAGGCCGGTCAGGATGTGCCCGACGACCCGGTTGGCGCGGCGGGTGGCCATGAGCTTGGAGTGCACGCACTCGTGGCCGAGGTTGGACAGGTGACGCTGGCGCACCCCGGTGTAGCAGACCGCGAGCAGGGGGCCGGCTACGTGACCGAGGAGATGGCCGGCGATCGCTGCGGCGGCGATCGCCATGAGGTCCCAGGCGACGTCCCACAGACCGATGGTCGGGCGCCCGCAGAGCTTCTCCAGGTCGGCGACGAGCTCCTGGCCGAGAGCCTTGCGCACAGGGCCGGAGGCTCCGGTGCCATTGCGGGTCCTGCCGGCGGCGGGGCTGCCCATCAGGTTCTCCAGTCGACGCGGTGCGGATGAGAGCGGGGCCGTACTCCGGCGCGCCCCCGCAGGACGGGCTGCGCGGGCGGCCTGCCGTTGGCGGGCGCGCCGGAGCACGACGAAGAGGTGGATCAGCCGCAGGTCAGGCGGCGACGAGGGCGCTGTCCGGGCGCATGCCGGCCTTCAGCTCGGCGGCGTCCGGGCGCATCCCGAGCTTCAGGTCCGCGGCGTCCGGCCGCATGCCGGCCTTCAGCTCGGCGGCGTCGGGGCGCATACCGGCCTTCAGGGTGGAGGCGTCCGGGCGCATGCCGGCCTTCAGCGCGGCGTCGGGGCGCATGCCGGCCTTCAGGTCGGTGTCCGGGGTCATTCCAGCGGTAGCGATCATCGAGTTCTCCCTGCTCGGTCGCGGGTGATCCGCGAGTCCGGGTGATCGGGCTGTGGAACTGCCGGGCCGCGGGTCCGGTGAGGTGCTGAACCGTCGGCTCGGCACGCCGTGGCGTGGGCGCACGCCGTTGGAGAGGGCCGCGCCGCAGCACGTCCCCTCCACCTGTGGAGGAGCGTTGCGTGGCGGTCACGCCGGGCGCTTGGCCAGTCACGCTAGAACTCGGCCGAGGCGGGCCGCAACGGCTCTGGCCGTTGCGCCGGTTGCACGGGGCCGTTGCGTCACCGTTGCGCGCACACCCTGCCTGAGCTGCACTTATGCCGAAGTTGGTTCCTGGACGGGCCCCGCTCCGGGCCCGTTGGCCGCGGCCGGACGGTCGGAAGGGCTTCTGCTGCTCGCCGGGGCACGGCTACGTTGTGGCCCCGCCGAGGACCCGAATCCTAGATCACCGTGGCACCCGGCTTCCCGCGAACTCCGCCCGGAAACAACGGCCTTGAGGAGCCTCCGTGCTCAACCCCGTCGTCATGAAATCCGACCTGCTGTTCACCCTCCGGGACACCCTGCGGGCCGAAGCCTTCGCCGAGGTGACCACCCCGACCATGCGCCGAGCCGACCTCGGCCCAGGGCGCCGTCTGCCCGTGGACCACGACGGCGGGCGGTTCCTGCGGGCGATGATCGGCCCGGCCCTGCGCGTGAACCTGGAGCATCACCCGCGCATCTTCGAGATCGGCGCGTGCTTCCGGCCCGAGAAGCCCGACGAGCTGCACGCGCCCGAGTTCCAGATGCTCGACCTCTACGCCGCCGACGAGGACTTCGACTTCCTCCTGGTGCTCGCCGAGAGGCTGATCCGCCCGCACCTCCCCTACGCCCCCCAGCGCGTCTCCGTCGCCGGCCACATCCGTGACCAGTTCGGTATCGACCTGCACCGCGAGCCCCTCGGTGACCTGCCCGCGCGGATGGCCGCCCACCTGGGCATGAGCGCGGACGTGCCGTTCAAGACGGTGCTCGGGCAGTACGTGGAGCGCGAGGTCGAGGCCCAGAGCGCCGGCGCCGCGCTGTTCTTGACCGAGTACCCGGTCGGCGGCGACGAGCCGTGCGCCCGCCTGACGCCCGGCACGACGGCCGCCCTCAACCGCTTCGAGGTCCTGGTCGACGGCATCGAGGTCGTCCACGGCTACGAGGACGAACCCGACGGAGCCGCCTTCGTCGACCGGGCCCGCGCGGTCGACCTGTACGACGACGAGCAGGCCCTGGCCAGGGAGGCGATCGACACGGGACGCATGCCCGCCGGCAGCGTCGGACTCGGCATCGGCATCGAGCGGCTGTGCATGGCCGCCTCCGGCGTCAAGGACATCAGCGTCTTCCAGCCCTCGCCCCGTTTCTGACCGCCCCGATCACCGTCCGGAAGGAGTGACGATGGATCTGTCGCTGCGCCCGCTCGACGAGAGCGGCTTCGGCGCCGTCGTCGACGCCAACCTCGCGACCGACGCCGAGCGCCTGGCGCCCCAGCTGGCCGCGGCCCTGCATCAGCACCGGCTGCTGCTCGTGCCCCGCCAGCACCTGACCCACGCCGACCTGCTGACCGTAGCCTCCTGCTTCGGGACGATCGACACCAGCGTCGATCGCCGGTATGCCGTCGGCGGCTTCCCGGGCCTGACCGTCATCAGCAACATCGTTGAGGACGGCGAGCACATCGGCGTCTACGACGGGGACAACGAGGAGGAGTGGCACGCCGACAACAGCTTCAAGTCCCAGCTCACCTCGGCGACGATGCTCTACTCGGTCATCACCCCCGAGCACGGCGGAGAGACCCGCTTCGCCGACGCGACCCGGGCCTACGCCGACCTCCCCGATGCGGTGCGGCAGCGGATCGACCCGATGCGTGCGCGGCACTCTCTCGAGCTGCTCGGCGCGCTCCAGAGCCAGGCCAGCGGCGGGCAGTCGTCGATCGTGGCCGGGAGCCTGGCCGCGAGCCCGGAGGTCGAACACCCGCTCGTCCTGACCCACCCCGTTACCGGGGCCCGATCCCTGTTGCTCGGCTCCATGGTGATCAGCGGCATCACCACGCCCACCGAGCAGGAGAGCCGGACGCTGCTGGAGGAGCTGCTGGAGCACGCGACCAGCGCGCCGTACGTCTACACCCATCGCTGGAGCCAGGGCGACATGGTCGTGTGGGACAACTTCGCCACCCTCCACACCGCCTCTCCCTGCGACAGCTCGCGGCACCGCCGGCTGCTGTACCGCGCCGGCGTCCGATAGCCCGAAAGCCCCCGCGTTCACACCGCCGGATGACCGGCGGCGAGAACGCGAGGGATGCCCCGCAGCCGGCCCTAGGGTTTGCCCATGACCGCGAAGGTTCCCCTGAAAGAGACCGCTCTCAACGCCGAGCGCATCGCCCGCATCGGCCGCGAAGTCCACGCAGCCTGCCCTGAGTTCGACGCCGAAGGCTTCGTGGCGTCGGTGATGGCGGACCTTCCCCGGCTGGAGCTGAGCGCCCGGATCGCCCGGACCAGCCAGGGCCTGCACGACCACCTCCCGGTCGGCGGCCCCGACGCGCTCGACGTCCTGCTGCGCTCGCTGCCCCCGACGCCCGCGGCCGCCGGGGTGACCAACGACTTCGGGCTGCACATCTACAGCCCGCACTCCGACTACGTCTCCCGGTACCTGCGCACCGCCGAGCACCTGGACCGGTCGCTCGCCGCGCTGGCCCGCATGACGGGGTACTTCTCCGCCGAGCTCCCGGTGCGGCACTTTCTCGCCGACTTCCCCGACGAGACGATGAAGGCCGTCGACGCGTGGAGCCGCGATGAGGACTTCCGAGTCCGCCGGCTGGCGAGCGAGGCCACCCGGCCCCTGCTGCCTTGGGCCCCACGGATCGCGCTCCCCGCCGACGCGGGCCTCCCTGTCCTCGAGACCCTCTACGACGACCCGCACCTCTACGTCCGCACCTCCGTGGCCAACCACCTGGGGGACATCGCCGCCACCCAGCCCGACCTTGTGCTGGCCACGCTCCACCGGTGGAACGCTTCGGGCCGGGTCACCGGCGAGCACTTCGCCTTCCTCGCCCGCAACGCCCTGATGAACCGGCTGAAGGAGGGTTGGCCGCCCGCCTACGCCCTCCTCGGCTACCTCCACGACGCACCGATCGCCCTCACCCCGCTCGTCCTGAAACGCACCGAACTTCGCGACGGCGACACCCTGGACTTCTCCGCCGCTCTCACCGCCACCGCGACCACCCCCGTCCACGTGATGATCGTGATCGCCACCACGGGGCCGAGCGGACGGCCACGCGAGAAGGTGGCCTTCGTGCGCCGCGCCACCGCCGAGCCGGGCCAGGAACTACGACTCGCCAAGGCGCACCCACTGCGCTCGACCGCACGCTGGAAGGTCTCCCCCGGCTCCTACTCCCTCGCCCTCCAGGTCAACGGCCGCCGCTTCCCCGCGGTCGCCTTCACCGTCCTCGACACCTAACCCGCGCTCCCGCCCTTCCAGCCCCGATCACCCGCCCAGGCCGCCGTCGTACGCCGCGGCCCTGGTTCGTGCTGCCCGCAACCCCCCGAAGGAGTGATCCGACCTGATCGAACGAGTTTGAACGACGACACTCCAGAGCCAGCACGGCCCAACCCCGGCACTAGAACTCACGTTCACCAAATGCCCTCTGAGCAGGCCGTGACGGGACCAGATCCACCGCGTTTTTAGAGCATCAGTGCCACACCGACACCCAGACGGAGGACGCCATGCACCCCACCCTCACCTCCTTGCAGCAGCCTCCCAGAATCGAACGGCGGCCCGGCCGTCTCGTGCACAACGTTGACGGCATGCGCACCTCAGAACACCCGGATACGGGGTGGGCGGCATGAGTGAGCCCACCGATGCATCAGCCCACAGCGTTCCGGGACCGCGCACCACCACCCCGCCGTCCCCCGCCCCCGCCTCCGCTTCCGCCGCCTCGGCGGCGGCGGCCACCGCGCCCGAGGCGCAGATGCGGTACGTCGACCTGACCGGCAGCCGCGAGGCGGCCGGTCGCTCCATCCGGATGCGCGACATGGCCCGGCGCCTGCCGCAGCTGGTCCGCCGCTCGCTGGCCCTGGCCTGGCGCGTCGACCGGCGCGCGACCGTCGGCCTCCTGCTGTGCCAGCTGATCACCGGCATGATGCAGGCCCTGGGACTGGTCGCCATCGCTGGCACCCTGACCGCCCTGCTGCGCGACGGCGACGTCTACCACCGCCTCCTTCAGGCATGGCCCTCCGTCGCCCTGCTCGCCGGGGCCGCCGGCGTACGCGCGCTCCTCGGCATCACCGTCAACTGGCTCTCCTCCCGGCTGGGCCCGCTGATGTCCCGCGAGGCCGAGCAGATGCTGCTCACCGGCTGCGCCGAGGTCGAGCTGTGCGCCTACGACGACCCCGACTTCAACCGCGACCGCGAGGCCGCCGACCGGGGGGCCCAGGTCACCGGCGACCTGATCAACGAAGGCCAGGACCTGATCGCCTCGGCCGCCGCCTTCCTCGCCGGAGCCATCGTGCTCGCCGGCGTGCACTGGGTCCTCCTCCCCCTCCTAGTTGCCGCCAGCCTCCCGCAGGCCCTCGCCCAGGTCAGCGCCGCCCGCGTCCGCTATCTGGCCAACCTCCGCAGCAACGGCGACAACCGCATGCTGTCCGTGCTGCGCTGGCACATCTACACCAAGGACGCCGCCGACCAGATCCGCGCCGGCACCATGGCCCCCTTCCTCTCCGGCCGCTACCGCAGCACCGTCGCCCGGATCAACCGCGAGGACCGGGCCGCGGCCGACCAGGGCGCCCGCATGTCGCTGGTCGGCGCGATGTGCGGAGGACTCGGGTCGGCCGTGGTGTGGGCGGCGGTCGTATGGCTGCTCGCGACCGGCCGGATCACCGTCGGGCACGCCGGCACGGCCGTCTTCGCCCTGCAGACAGTCGGCATGTCGGTCCGCGGTCTGGTGGCCGTCGGCGCCCGCGCGGTGCGCACCGGGCTGTACATGGACGACTGGACCGGGTTCCTCGACAAGGCCGGCGGCTTCCGCATGCGCCGCGGTCCGCACCACCCCGCGCCGCCGGAGACGATCGAGGTCAAGGCGGTCACCCACCGCTACGCCGGTAAGGACCGCGACGCCCTGTCCGGTGTCTCCCTCACCCTGCGCCGCGGCGAGGTCACCGCGCTGGTCGGCTTCAACGGCTCGGGGAAATCGACGCTGTCAAAGCTGGTCAGCGGCCTCTACCTCCCAACGGACGGGCAAGTGCTCTGGGACGGCGTCCCCACCGACGATGCCGACCCGCAGGCCCTGTGGCGGCAGGTCGCCCTCGTGCCGCAGGACTACGCGCACTGGCCGCTGACCGTGCGCGAGAACGTCACCCAGGGCCAGCCCACCGTGCGCGGCGACGCAGCGGTCCGTGAGGCGTGCGCGGCGGCCGACGCCGACGAGGTCGTCGACAAGCTCGGTGCCGGCCTGGACACCCTCCTGGCCCGCGAGTGGCTCAACGGGGAAGAACTCAGCGGCGGTCAGTGGCAGCGCATCGCCCTGGCCAGGGCGTTCTTCCGCCCGGCCGGTCTGCTGGTCCTCGACGAGCCAACGGCCAACCTCGACCCCCGCGCCGAGTACAGGATCTTCCAGCGGCTGCGGACCCTCGCCCGGGACCGGACGGTGCTGCTGGTGACCCACCGCATCACCAACGTCGCCATCGCCGACCGCATCGTCGTCCTCGACGAAGGCAAGATCGTCCAGGAGGGCACCTACGCCCAGCTCTCCCAACAGCCGGGCTTATTTCAGCAGTTGCTGTCCTATCAGATCACGTCCGAACCGGACGGCGACAAACACGAGACCCCCGCGTGAGCCGCCCCGGCGCCACCTCCGCGCGCCCCGCCGAAACGCCCGCCACCGCTGCGGACACCCCCGCTCCTCTTCTGCCGCCCCGAGGTGATGACGTGCCGCTCAGCCGCTCCCACATCCGCAAGACCGCCGAGGCGTACCTGGCCCGGCATCCGCACGAACGGGACTCCCTCGCCGGACTGCTGTCCCTCCTGGACGGCGACGACCACCCGGCCGACCGCGCGACGCTCCCCGGCCACGTCACGTGCAGCGCGGCCGTCATCGACCGGGAACAGCGCGTGCTGCACATCGGTCACCGGGGCACGGGGCTGCTCCTCAACCCGGGAGGCCACATCGAGGAGGACCGAACGCTGCTGGCGGCGGCGCTGCGGGAAGTGTGCGAGGAGACCGGTCTGCGGCCGGGGGACCTCTGTCTCACCCCGCAGTTCCTCGGCGCCCCGATCGACATCGACGTCCACGGCATCGACGCCAACCCCGCCAAAGGCGAAGGCGCCCACCAGCACTTCGACTTCCGCTTCGTCTTCTACCTCGTGCCCGAGCAGCACCCCCGGCTCGTCTTGCAGGACGAGGAGGTCTCCGGCTCCCACTGGCTCGACTTCGCCGACGTCCGGTCCTCGACCTTGCGCTCGAAGCTCCTGGAGGCACACGCTCGCGGTCTGGACGGGAGGCCGGAGCCCGTCAACGCCTCCGCGCTAATCCACGACGGACAGGGCCGCTACCTGCTTCATCTGCGCGATCACAAGCCAGGCGTCATCTGGGAGTCGGGGGCGTTCTCCCTTCTCGGCGGCGGTCGCACGCACGGCGACCAGAGCCTGGAGGGCACGCTGCTGCGGGAGTTGTCCGAGGAGGTACCCGGCCTCCGCCTCCAGGATCTGAAGCCGTACGCAGTGGAGGCCGCCACGAGCGTCGACGGCCTCAGCGTCCCGATCCAGATCTTCGCCGGCCAGTGGCGCGGCAACCCCGACCGGCTCCGGCTGCATGAGGGTGTCCTGCTGCGCTGGTTCACGCCCGACGAACTGGACCGGCTGCGCCTGAGCCCCGCTACCGGGGACCTGATTCGCCGGCACGCGGCCGAGAACCCCCCGGACGACAAGCCAGCCGCAACTCCTCCCGTGTGGGACGGGGGCAGCCGGGTGGTGCTGAACGGCGTCGGGGTACACCTCCACCTCGAAGATGCCGAGGGCCGGGTGCTTCTCGGCCTGCGTCACCCCGAGTCGAAGTACGCGGGCGACACCTGGCACTACCTGGCCGGACGGTGCGAGCAAGAGTCCGCCCTCGCGTGCCTGGTCCGCGAGGCATGGGAGGAGGCGGGGCTGGTGATCGACCCCGCGGACGTGGAGCTCGCGCACGTCGTCCACGTCGTCGACGCCCCGGGCAGCCTGCCCCTGATGCAGCTCGTCTTCCGGGCTCGCCGGTGGGAGGGCACCCCCGAGGTTCGCGAGCCCGACAAGTGCCTGACCTGGCGGTGGTGGCCGCGGCACGAGCTCCCGGACCAGATCGTCTCCTACACCCGCACGGCCATCACCGCGATCTCCGAAGGCCGTCCCTATTCCCAGCTGGGCTGGTGAGCAGGTGAGCACACCGACCGGTGGCGGACACGGCCGACGGGCCCAGGCCACGCCCACGCACGTGCTGCGGGGGCTCCTGGTGGGGCAGAGGGAGGTACTCCGTGCCGCCCTGCGCTGAGACCTCCTCCGCCTCCGGCACTTCGCTGTGGCGGCACCGGGACTTCCGCCGGTACCTGACCGGCCAGGCTGCGAGCGTGGCCGGCAGCTCGATCACACAGATGGCGCTGCCGGTGCTGGCCGTGATCCGCCTCGACGCGACCACCGCCCAGGTCGCCTGGCTGGCGTTTCTCGGACAACTCCCTCCCGCGCTGCTTGCCCTGCATGCCGGCGCGCTCGCCGACCGGCACTCCAAGCGCCGGCAGATGATCGCCGGTGACCTGGTGAGCGCGGCGGTCCTCGCCACCGTGCCGGTGGCGGCCGCGCTGGGCACCCTCACCCTGACGCAGCTCATGATCGTCGCCGTGGTGCAGGGGGCGGCGAGCGTTCTCCACGACGCGGCGGCCATCAGCCTGCTGCCCAGCCTCGTCGACCGGTCCTTGATCCAGCGGAGCAACAGCCGGGTCGGCGCGCTGTTCGCGGTCGCCGCGACGGCCGGGAGCCATCTCGGCGCCGCGCTGACCGCGCTGCTCGGCCCCGCCCGTGCCCTGCTCGGCGACGTCGCCTCCTACCTGATCAGCGCCGTGTGCACTGCTCGCATCCAGACCGCCGAACCCGGCCGCGCCCGCCCGGAGACCCGTCGGTTGCGCGGTGAGATTGTCGAGGGCCTGCGGTACGTGCGCGGCGATGACCGGCTGTGGACCCTGACCCTGGTGAACGCGACGACCTCGTTCGGCCTCGGGCTGCTCAACACCCTCTGGGCGCTGTACCTGTTGAGGTCCCTGGCAATGAACGCGACCGCGTTCGGCGTGGTGCTGGGCCTCGGCGCGCTGGGCGCGGCCGCCGGAGCGCTCACCGCACCGGTCTTGGCCCGCCGGTGCGGCCCGGGGCCGATGATGCTGGTCGCACTCGCGATCACCCCGGTCACCCAGCTCCCGCTGCTGCTCGCCTCCCCCGGCCTTGCCTGGCAGATCACGATCGGTGCGGCGCTCTTCCTGCAGCTCGCCTGCGCCGGTGCCGCGGGCACCACCCAGCGATCCATCCGCCAGATCGTCACCACGGCCGAATTGCAGGCGCGGATGCAGGCGGTGAGCACCTGGCTGACGTCCGGCGCCCGCCCCGTGGCCGCGCTCCTCGCCGGCGCCTTGGGCACATGGATCGGTGTCCGGCCCACCCTGGCCGCCGGAACCCTCCTGCTACTGATCCCGCTCGTCGTCCTCGCCCGCTCCCCGATCCGCGCCCTACGGCAAATGCCGAACCCGCCAGCCACCCTTCCACCGGACCCGCCCGCAGCCCGGACGTCCACTCCCGCCGTGCCCTCACCGGCGCGCACGGACGACGCGCGGCACGACCGCGCTCTTGGAGGCGAAGCCTCGTGACTGAGGTGCCGAACTCGACGGCGACGCCCGCTGCCGCACGACCCGATCCCCTGGAGTGCACCGTGCTGAGCGATCCCGCTGCGCCTGCCGCGCCCCTCCTTCCGGTGCAGCCGGCCGCCGACACCCTGGAGGCTGTGGCGGCCCGGGCGGCGATGGTCGCCCGGCTTGAGGAGAGTGGAGAGCTCGGCCCCGGACCGGTGCGTGAGGCCCTGCTCGCGCTGCCGCGTGAGGCGCTAATCCCCCAGGCGTACGTGCGTCGCAGCGCCCCGGACGAGACCCCGCCGCACTGGGATCTGCTCGACTTCTGCCGGCCCGACGACCGGGAGGAGCTGCTGGAGCGGCTGCACAGCGGGGACAGCGTCGCGATCCAGCACGGCGGCGAGCCGATCCTCGGCCGCGTTCCCGGGCCGCGTCGCGGCGGTGCGATGACCGCAATGTCGAGCACGATGCGCCTGACCGCGGATCTTCTGCAGCAGCTGGACCTGCGGCCCGGTCAGCGGGTGTTGGACGTGGGAACCGGCGCCGGGGTGACCGCGGCGGTGGTGTGCTTCGTGTGCGGCGACGCGGGCGTCGTGACCCTCGACATCGACCCGCACGTCACCGCGGCCGCCCGCGAGCGGCTGTCCGCCCTCGGCTACCGGCCGACCAGGGTGACCGGGGACGGCACCACCGGGTGGGCCACCACCGAGCCGTACGACCGCATCTTCGTCTCCTTCGCCGTCCGCCACGTGCCGCAGGCCCTGGTGGAGCAGCTTGCCCTGGGCGGCCACGCGCTGATGACTCTCGGCACGTCGTCGCCGTCGTGGCCGAGCTTGGCCATGATCGAACGACGGCAGGACGGGAGCCTGGAGGCCCAGCTGCGGGCGGTCGAGTTCGGTCACCGGGCCGGTGCCGGCTTCGACCGGCTGTTCCTGTCCGCCGCGTTCCGCGAGGAGATCACCACGGCCGACGGATGGACGCAGCGCAGCATGCTCGCGCCGCCGCCCGACACGGCGCGCGGCATGTGGCTGGCCCTGGACCACCTGCATCCGGGCCTGGTGCGCAACTTCGGTGCCGACGACCTGACGATCGGCGCGCCCGAGTGCCGGTCGTGGATGCGCGTGCAAGCCGTCAGCGACCGCCGGTGGGAGGTGACGACTTCGGGGCCGCGGGACATCTGGGCGGAGATCCAGGACGTCGCCGGCCGGTGGCGGGCGGCAGGCACACCGGACGTCTACCGGATCCACTTCGACGCCGACGGCGGCCAGCGCGCCACCAGCCCGAACGGCGCACTGACCTGGCAGATTTCCCCTGGCAAGACTGGAGATGCACGATGACCCGCCCCGACCAACCGGCCTCCGCGGCGGCTTCGGACGATGCCCTGTTCGGGCCCGAGGCCGCCGACTACGCCCGCTACCGTCCCGGCGTACCGGGCGCCGCGGTCCACCTTCTGGCTGCCACCCAACACGGTGTGCCCGCACCGGTCCTCCTGGACCTGGGGACCGGCACCGGCCAGGTACCCCGCGCGCTGCTGCCCGTCCTGCGCCGACTGGTGCACATCGACCTGGTCGACGTGAACGCCTCGATGCTTCAGGCGGCCCGCGTCGCACTCGAGCCGGTCCGCGGAGCGTGCACGGTCGACGTCTTCCCCGGCGCCGCCCACACCTTCGCCCCCGCCGAACCCGGCCGGGCGCCCACCCTGATCACCTGCTGCCGGTCCTTCCACTGGATGGCCCGCCCGGAAGTCCTGTCCATGGCCGACCGCATCGCCGCGCCGCACGCCGTCGTGGCGATCATGGGCGACGGCAGCCTCTGGACCCACGAGGCCGACTGGACGGCCGCCCTTCGGGAGCTGATCCAGAGCTACCTCGGCGACGACCGGCGCGCGGGCACCCGCGGCACCTACGCCGAGCCTGGCCGCTCCTACCAGGACGACCTGGCCGACTCGGCGTTCAGCGAGGTGACCGAGCACCACTTCCCCGTCACCCGTACCTGGACGCCTGAAGACGTCGTCGGCTACCTGCGCACCACCAGCTTCGCCCGCCCCGCCCTGTTCGCCGGCCGCCATCACGCGTTCGAGGCCGCCGCTCTCCGGCTGCTCCAGGACCATGCCGGCGACGGCGTCCTGACGGAGGACACGGTGTTCACCGTGCTGCTCGCGCGCCGCCCCGGCGGCGCTGCGTGAGCGGCGCCCAGCGGCACACCGAGTCGCTCGACGTCCACCTGATCGCCGTGCGCGACGGCGCGGCGGGGCCCGAGGTGCTGCTGTCCCGGCGGGCCGGCGGCGTGTACGCGGCCGGCTGCTGGCACCTGGTGTCCGGGCACCTGGACGGCCCGTGGGAGGACATGGTCACCGCCCTGGTGCGCGAGGCCCGGGAGGAGTCCGGTGTCGTCATCGACCCGGCCGATGTCCGGGCGGCCGTCACCGTGCACCACCGCTCCCCTGCCGGCGACGCCCGGATCGGAGTGTTCCTCGAGGTGCGGCGGTTGGAGGGCGCCCCGGAGGTCAGGGAGCCCGAGGTGTGCGACGCCATGGGGTGGTTCTCCTTCGACGCCCTGCCGGAGCCGATGGTGGCGTACTGCCGGGCCGGGTTGGATGCCTACCGGGCCGGCGCGCGCATGGCCCTGCACTTCCAGGAGCCCGGCGACCCGATCGCCTACGACCGGTCCGTCGACCGGCTGGTCCTGGTCCCCGAACCCGCCGCCCGCGGCACGGCCCCGGAGCAGGCGGTGCGTGCGTTCGCCGAGCAGGCGGTCGGCCGGATCACCGCGTGGACGGACGTGTCCTGGGCGCGGGAGGAGAGCCGCGTGTGGCGGGCGACCGGCGCCGAAGGCGGCGAGTGGTACGTCAAGATCCACCAGGACGACCGCTTCCACCACCGTGAAGTGGACGCCCTGCGCGACTGGGTCCCCGGTCTCGGTGCGGCCGCGCCCCGGCTGGTGGCCGCCGACTCCGCGCTGCGGGCCGTCGTGCTCACCGCGGTGGGCGGCCGCACCCTGCACGGCGCCGTCCACCCGCCCGAACAGCAGCGGCGGATCTTCCACCGCATCGGGCAGCTCGCCGCGACCATCCACCACAGCACCCCGCCCCGCCCGGCCGGCCACAGCCTGCCGGTGGCGAAGCTGGAGCGGCACCTGGCTGGAGCCCTGCCCCATCTCGCGCCCGGTGACGAGGAGTTCATCCGCGCCACCGCCGGGAGGGCTGCCGGTCTCGCTCCCCTGGAGACCGTGCCCACGCACGGCGACTTCCAGCTCCGCAATCTGCGCTGGGACGAGAGGGCCAACGCCCTCTACGTGATCGACTTCGAACGGTCGGAACCCGGCCCGGCCGTGCGGGACTTCGTACGGCTCTCCGACGCCTGGCACGGCCGGCCCGACCTCTTCCAGGCCCTGCTGGACGGCTACGGCCGCCTCTTCACGCCTGAGGAAGAGGCCCAGTTCACGGTCTTGTCCGTCCTCGACGCCGTCTCCGGCATCGCCTACGGCAGCGATCACGATGACCCCGAGCTGGTGGAGCGCGGGCTGCGCACCCTGGCCCGGTTGCGCATCGCGCAGCGCCCCTGACCCCTGCCCGCCCGACACGAGGAGCAGCACGTTGACGTACACAGAGCGCGATGAGTGGGAGCAGCACTACGGCGAGGGGAAGGGGTGGCGCCGACTCGGGAAGCGCGAGCAGGAACTCCTCGCCGAGCACGCCCCGGCACCCGAGGGCGGGGGCCGGGCCTTGGACGTGGGCTGCGGGACCGGGGAGCTGGCCGCCCACCTGGCCGACGTCGGCTACACCGTGGACGCCGTCGACTTCACGGACAGCGCGATCGCCCGGGCCCGCGAGGAGCACGCCAGCATCGACGGCGTGCGCTGGTTGCAGCTGGACATCGAGCGCGACGACCCGGCCCCGCTGCACGCCGAGGGGTACGACCTGATCACGATGCGGCTGGCGTATCCGTTCATGAGCGACCGCGGCCGGATCGTTCACGGGCTGGGCGAGCGACTGCGCGACGGCGGCGCGCTCGTCGTCATCACCCCGACCGTCGAGAACACCCCTTCGGAGCGGCGCGGGATCGCCCTGGACGAGGACGAGCTCACGCTCCTCGGTGCCAGCTGGAAGACGGTGGAGCGGCTGGACGCGGACGGACTGGCCTTCCTGGTTCTGCGCGGGCCGTGCCACCTCGACACCCGAGCCGTCGAGAAGCGGCCGACCACCGGCCACGCTCTGACCGGCGCCCTCGCCGTCGTCACCGACGACGCCGGCCGGGTCCTGCTGGGCCGCTCCCGCCTCGGCATGCTCGAGCTGCCCGGCGGCAAGACCACCGGCCCGGAGGACTTCGCCGCCGCCGCGGTGCGCGAACTCGCCGAGGAGACCGGCCTGGTCGCCGACCCGAGGGACGCGCACGTAGTGACGATGCTGGTCGACGACAGCAACGGCATCCCTCGGCTCACGGCCGTCGTCCGCATCACCGCGTGGATGGGAACCCTGACCACTGCGGAGGTGGACAAGTTCGACCGCTGGGAGTTCTTCGACCTGCACGCTCTCGCCTGCGTCGGGGACGTCTTCGTCCCGGCCGCACTCGCGATCGACAGCGTGTGGCCCGGCGCCATCCCGGACCTGCCGCCGGTGGTCTCCTACCCGCTCGCCACCGAGCGGCCGCCCGTGCCGGGTGAGCCGGGCGAGGCCGTCCGGCTGCGGCAGGCGATGGCCCAGACGGTGATCGACGGTGGCTGGGCCCCGTCCAAGCCCGTCCGCGACGCGCTGCGGACCGTGCCCCGCCACCGTTTCGCCCCGGAAGCAAACCTGGCAGCCGCGTACGACGGCGGCGACCGAGCCGTGATCACCCGGCGCGACGAGATTGGGACGGCCGTCAGCTCAGTCTCCGCGGCGTGGCTGCAGGCCGACATGATCGAGAGCCTGCGCCTGACGCCGGGCGCGAGCGTCTTCGAGGCGGGCTCCGGCGGGTACAACGCCGAGCTGATCGCCCACGTCGCCGGAGCCGGAGGGCGCGTGGTCAGCGTCGACATCGACCCGTGGGTCGTACGCCGCACCCGTGCCTTCACCGCGGAGGCCGGCAGCGGACGCGTCAGCGTCCTCGAAGGCGACGCGGCCCTCGGCGCCCCGGCCCACCTCGTACCGCGCGGCGGCTTCGACGGCAGCATGATCACCTACAACTGCTGGGACGTCGCCCCCGCCTGGCGCGAGCAACTCGCCGAGGGCGGCCACCTGGTGCTGCCGCTGGCGATCCACGGCTACACGCGCGCCGTCACGCTCCAACGGCACGGTGATCTGCTGCACGCGCGGGGCTGGACGGTGTGCGGATTCGTCCGCGAGCGCGGTGTCGCCACCCGTCCCAGCCCGGTGCTCGTGCTGGCGGACGGGCGGGTGCAGGTGCACGTCCACGACGGTCCCCCGCCGCAGACCGACGGCCTGGAGGAAGCGCTCCACGCCGAGCGGCACGAGTTGCCCACCGGGGTGTTCCTCCCGGGCAAGAGCCCGTACGACACCCTGCAGATCTACGCGGCCACCACCTTGCCCGGCGCCTGCGCTCTCACCTGCGACCGCGCCACCGACACCCCGCTGCTCGCCGCCGGAGCCGAGCACCTGCCGGCGCTCGTGGCCGAGGGGTCTTTGGCCTACCTGACCTGCGTCCCCCGACACCAGGGGGCCACGCCGCAGGAGTCCCGGCACGAGTTCGTGGTCTGGTCGCACGGACCGGCCGGACCCGCTATGGCCGAACGCCTGGCGAAGTGCGTGACGGACTGGGACCGGCACATCCGCCCCACCGGCTACCCCCCGATGACCATCCACCCCGCCACCACCCCCGACCACGACCTCCCCGCCGACGGCTTCATCGTGGACAAGACCGCCTCCCGCCTCGTCTTCCAGTGGCCGACCCCGCCCCCTACCCAGCAGCCCCAGGCCGCCGCGCTCGCCGGAGGCGACCGTGCCTGACAACGCCCAGTCCGCCCCGGCGGATCGCTTGGGTCGGCGAAGCCTTGCAGCAGACGGTCGTGCGAGAGCTGGCGGAGGAGATTGGCCTGTCCGCGCGCCCCGAGGACGTCACCCTCCTGGGAACCCTGGTCGATCACGTCGGCGACGTCGTCCGCGTCACCGTGGGCGCCCTCGTCACCGCCTGGCAGGGCCAACCCGCCACCCAGCCGGACGACCGCGTGACACCGGTAGCGTTCCGCGGTGACCTTGATAGAGACGCAGGGCTTCGCGTTGATGAGCGACGAGGCGCAGTTACATTGGGTGGCGTTGAGGGGCACGACTCGGGAGTTGCCCGTGGTCATGCTCCATGGCGGTCCGGGGCTCCCGAACTACTTGGGCGATATCGCCCCCATGGTCGCGGACCTCGCACCCGTGTACCGCTACGACCAGCGTGGCACCGGGCGATCCCCGTGGGACGGACGCCACTCCTTCGCCAGGCACGTCACCGATCTCGCCGAACTCCTCGACACGTGGGACGTGCCCGAAGCCGTGTTGATTGGGCACTCCTACGGCACCGACCTGGCGAGCCGGTTCTGCATATCTCATCCTGACCGGGTTGCCGCCATACTCCTGATGTGCGGACCGTTCGTCGGTGATTGGCGTACCGGGTATCAAGCGGAGCGCGACCACCGCATGTCCGCAGCGCAGCAAGATCGGCTCCGCGCTTTGAAGGAGTTGCCGTGCCGTACGGAGGAGCAGGAAGTCGAGCTGCTCACGCTGGCCTGGTTCACCGACCACGCCCGTCCCGAACACGGTTGGCGCTGGGCCGCGCAGGGCGCCGAGCGGCGTCGTCCGATCAACTGGGCTATGAACGGTGAGCTTGGCAGGGAAGGACGCGCGGACCCGCTCGATGAGCATCTTGCCGAGCTGCACGCGTGCCTACCCGTGCGAGCGGAAATCCTCGGTGGGGTCGACGATCCGCGCCCTGTCTCGGCTCTGGAAACACTCGCACTCCGGCTCGATCTTCCTCTGACGCGAATCAAGGGCGCTGGGCACGAGCCCTGGTTGGAACAACCAAACGCCGTCCGTGCACGCCTTCGGCGGTTCGTGCAAGGCACGGTGGGGGCCTAGCTCCAGCTGTAGCCGCCACGAGACACTGCTGTACGCACTGTTCGAGGTCATCGAGCGCGACGTGTTGCACCGCGACGGGCAGTGCGGCGGCCGTGATCGTCGGGACGTGCGACGACCTCGCTGGCGCTCCTGGCAGTTCTGACACCGTTCCTCGACGTGCTGCAGCAAGACCTACACTCGGGGTGGTTTGCCTGCCCGTGACGCACGCGGCCGTGAGCCGTGATCGCGGAGTGCTGAGTCGCGTCCCGTCCCACCCGCATTCAGGAGAGAGGTGGGTGTTCCCGTGCCCGAGAAGGCCACCATGGACAAGGTGCTGTGCTACGTCGTACGCGACGGCAGGCTGCTGGTGTTTCGGCACACCGACTACAGCTTCGAGGAAGTCGGAATCCAGGTCCCGGCCGGCGGCGTCCGCCCGGGCGAGAGCCCGGAGGCCGCCGCGTTGCGGGAGGCCGGTGAGGAGACCGGCCTGAGCAACTTCAAGATCGTGCGCAAGCTCGGCGAGACCGAGTACGACATCAGCCCCTACCGGTTCGAAGTCCAGCGCCGTCACGTCTTCCAACTGGAGCTGACCGAGCCCACCCCTGAGCGATGGGACAGCCAGGAGGACCACGACGGCGAGCAGGAGCCCACTCGATTCGAGTGCTTCTGGATTCCGCTGGAAGCCGCCCACGTCCTGCAATCGGGCCAGGGTGCGCTGCTGGGACGTCTGTACGACTGACCCGGTCCGGTTTACGTCCACCGCAGGAGGCAGTCGATGCCCCGCACCGCGCACAGCACAACATGGCCGAGACCGAGTATCTAAACCGCGAGCAGGATGCCGCAGACACGACCGGCGCAGCCTCGGTGATTGCCCGCGTCCTCCCGGAAACCAGCGGCGCCGTGCACCGCTTCCTGACCGCCTACCTTGGCCAGCAACGCGCCCTGCTCGCAGCCACCATCAACGACCGCCCCAGGCCCGCACCCTGATCACCGATCCCAGACTTCGCCAACAGTGACGCGGAAGTCAGCCGCTCCATGGTGTGCTGCCGCCCTCGGCTTTCCCTCCTAGCAGGGGCGCCAGGCGGCTCACTATCATTTTCCGCCTCGTCACAGGGGGCGGCTCGGCGACGTCGGCAACTTCTCGAAGGCGGCGAGCGAGCGTTCAACCAACGGCGGCGAGGAGAGTCGCGATCGCCTCGTAGCTGTTCCTGACGCCTTCCCTGTTGCCGAGGCGGTGGCGCTCCAGACGGACGGCGCCGAGGTGCCGGGCTTCGTAGATCTTCGAGCGCCAGGTCGCGGCGTCGGACTGGTCCAGGGGGCCGGAGGTCTCCCAGAACGACTGCCACCCATCGGCCTTGGCCGTGGTCG
Organism: Streptomyces sp. NPDC058534; assembly: GCF_042717365.1. NCBI lineage: Bacteria > Bacillati > Actinomycetota > Actinomycetes > Kitasatosporales > Streptomycetaceae > Streptomyces > Streptomyces sp. NPDC058534. The sequence continues at coordinate 43,039 of NZ_JBHXNW010000018.1, read as the reverse complement.
AGCGGATGGTCCGGTCAGCTGTCGGATCGCCCCAGAGCGTGCGATCGAAGTCGATCACTCCGCTGAGGAGGGCACTGAGGCCGACGCATCCTGAAGACAGTTGATTGTCCAGAAACACCCGATATGAGGCGGGGTTCGGTGATCTCGTCGAAGGTTCCCCGGTGCCAGTCGACCAGATCTGCGACCTTACGCAGGTCGGTGGCGTCCAGTCCCGCGGCGCCGGCGGCGATGCCGATGAAGGAAGCGGTCAGCGCCTCGCCCCAAGTGGTGTGGCCGGGGCCGGCGACGGGGCCGAAGTGCGGGCCGCGTACCGCGTGCACGGTTCGGACGACCTCACCGAGATGCCGGAAGAAGCCCGGCCAGGTGGAACGCGGGGGCCACGAGCCGCTCGGCGGCCGGAACGCCGTCCAATAGCGTTTGGACCTTGACGTCCCGCCCGATGACCTCGTGGGTGAAGTCGGCGGCGATGAGCCGGGACATCAGCGGGGCGACAGACGCGAGGTAGGGCGGGGTCGCGAACTCATTGCGCATCAGGACGTGTTCGCTGCGCAACTGCTTGTGGGGCGGTGGCGCGAAGCGGAGGACGACCGGCCGGTCCTCCCCGTTGACGTGCACGCGCAGGGTGGTGTTGTACATGCGGCCGCCGAGGGTGCGGCAGCAGATCGCCGCGATCTCGTCCCGTGTCACCGGTTGCTGGAAGGAGTCGGGCGGGCACGGGATCGGCTGGTACTCCCTGGATGGATGGCCCTCGGCGGGAGGGCCTGCCGAAGCACCGTATCTCGGTCGTCCTGCGTTCGTCGGGTCTGCCAGGCGGCCGTGAGGCCCTCGGTGCCGACCGCCGCGCCACCGAGATCATCCACTCCGTGACGCAGCACCGTAGCCACTCCTGAAGGCCAGGACTTGCCGAACACCACGTGCGCTCGCCCTATCGCAGGCTTCAATGCTTCTGCGAGAAGGTTCCGCGAGGATCCTGCGCGGCTGGCGGCTGGGCGTCCCTGGGGACAACAACGACCTCAGCCCCGCTCAACAGCCGCCAGTCAAGTGGGGCTCCAGTGGCTCTCCGTGCCCGCCGGTATGTCAGAGCCAGCCCATGTCCTGCTTGGCCTTCCCGTCCGGGCCTATTCGGGTGCGCCACCACAGCCAGCCGACCCAGGACTTCCGCTCCTTGAGGAGGGGCGTCGCGAAGGCATAGGCAGTGGTCGTCATCTGCGCAAGCGCGCCAGCCATCTGCTGCGCCCTGCCCAGCGACACCAGATCCTGTCTGATGTTTACCCGTTCCGCGCGTACGGCGCCGCGTATGACGGCCGCGATGAACAGCACGATGATGGCCCCGAGCAGGGCCCAGCCTACGATCATCGTGAAGCCCGAACGGCTGCACGGCTCGCTTCGAGCATGTCCGTCAGGGTGGTATGGACCTGCAGCTCCGGGCGCGCAAGGGCAAGCTGCGTCACCACATTCGTGCGGCGTACGTAGCCGGGATCTGTTCCAACGACCAGTGAGCCCCCCTGCCCGACGAGCATCCCTAGTTCATACAGGGCGATCGGCTGGTGGTTGGTGGGCGACTCAGGGAACCAGAACATCACGAGGTGGGCGCGACGCAGGTGCCGGTACTCCCAACCGACTTGTTCGGCCTCCGCGTTCGGATCGTGGAGCGGGAAGTTGTTACGGCGCGGGTTGAACACGGTGACGTCGAGGTCGTCGAGCGCGGCTGTCGCGGTCTTCTGCCAGTCGGGGCAGTCCGAGATACCTCCGGCGAGGAACAGGCAGAAGCCGGGGCCGGTGAACTCCTCGGGGGCTTCGACGTAGCGCATCAAGCCGCCCCCAGCCCGCGGGTGACGTCGTAGCCGTAGAACTCGACGAGGCCGGGGTACAGCCGGCGCAGCGCTTGCTCTGCCCGCTCGGCCGCGACTCTGGCCTCTTCGGCTCGAGGCCAGGCGCGCATGGCCGGACCGTTGATGTAGCGCATCTCGGTGTCGCGGGACTGGTCCGCAGGTGCAGGTGAGTGCGCGTCGCAGTGCCGGATCCAAGCGGGGCGCATCTCGGCGAGCACCCTCACCTCTCGTGCTGCCTCGATCAGCGGGGCGACGAACGGCGCGTTCGGCTCGACGACGCTGTGTCCCAATGCATCGAGGGAGTCGATGATCGGGCCGCTGTCGACCAAGACCTCCGCGACGTGGAACGAGGAATCCGGGTCGCTCGCTTCGACCTTGGTGAGGAACGGCGTACGAGTGGCGACGTTCCACAGTGCAGACCACGCCAGCGTCCGCTCCGTGGAGCGCTTCTCCTTCATAGCCTGGCGCGCCTTCATGCCGAACCAGTCGGGCATGCGTCCCCCCTTCATGCGTCTTCGAGGACCAGGGTGACGCGGATACGGACGTCAGCCTCCGCAATAACCCAGTCTCGGTATCTGATCGTTGTCGACGTGCCGTTCACTGCGCCGGTTCGGCGGCGAGGATCACTTCGCGCATCGTCTCGACAGTGTCCGTCCAGCTGTGCCCGTGCTCGCAGATGATCACGGCCGGGCGCGTCCACGAGCCGCGCACTCGCAGGCGGGTGGAGCCGCACGCGCCGTCGCCGACCGGACGCTCGCAGGCCGTGGTGACCGGATCCGGCCATTTGGGCAGCGGAGGCTCACCGTCATCGAAGTAGGTGCTGTCATCGAGCGCCCGGCTCACGAACGACTCGTACCTGACCTGTTCGTCGGACAGCGGCGGCTGCACAGCTAGCCGGCCGACCTCGATCTCGTATTCCGCGTCGGGGTCCCCCCATGGCGGAGCGGAGCGATAGGTTGCCGTGCTCTCCGGCGCACCGCACACCACTTCGGGGGCCGCAGCATCGGCGGCGGTGACCCCGAGCGGGATCTCGGCGATCGGCGTCCACGTATAGTAGCCAAGGTTGAGGTCCTGGTGCATGTAGACAGCCAGGAGACGCCTAATGGTGATCTCAGCGCGCTGCGGCCTGATGTTCCGCAGTCGGCGGTTGAAGTCGGCGTCGTGCACGCTCGGCGAGCGGTAGTACGCGAGCGTGGAATGTGGCCAGTACCTGTCTCCGGCCTCGCGCAGCTGCACGCCCGGCACCGTCGAGACGGCGTTGCGGACAAGAGCGTTGATCTCGGCGAGCGGTTCCTCGGGATACATGGCCACCGTCACCGCGCTTGGCCCCGGCCACACGGGGCCCATCGTCACGGTCGCGGGGGCTGCCTGCCGTGCGGCCTCTCGGGCGGCCCGCACCGCGCGCTCCACCTGGTCCTCGGCGAGCTGGTGGTGGACGCCCTGTGCTGTCCAGTGCAGCCACGGCGCAGGCACGATCCCGACCCGGTCGCCGTAGTCGGCCAGCAGGTCATGGTGGGCCTGGGTGAAGGCTACGTACGCAGGGTCGTCGAGCACCGCGATGAAGTGCAGATACGGACCGTTCGCCCATGTTCGTTTCTGGGAGAAAAAGCTCTCCACGTTCCACCCCTCCGATTGCTGGCACTCGACCGCACGCTACCCGCTCGCGTCGGCAACTCACCCTCTTCTCGGGCCTGAGGATTCCGTGTACACGACGGGCTGCGGGCGGGCACGATGGATCTATGCCAGCAGCCGACCGCGCACCTGACGCCCGCTTGGACCCGTACGGACTCGACTTGGAGATGAGCCTCCTGCTCAGCTCCACCGCTCCTCCCGGGTGGCGCGCTGCCGTCGAGGAGGCCGCTCACCTGCTGAAGGAGCGGTACTGCGGCGAGCGGTATCGCGGCCAGTGCGCCGAGCTGCCGACCCTGGCCCTGCTGCTCTTTGCCCGTACGTGCGCGGGTGACCGCGTTCCTCGGGATGTGCCGGTGGAGGAGTTGGTCAAGGCGCTCGACGACCAGTCCGCTGGCGAGAACCGCGTTACCGAGGAGATCCGGCAAGCGCTAGACGCCACGGGGCAGGGACGCGACGCTTGCCAACCTGGCGAGGAACCGCCTCTGCTCCTGATCTTCAGGCCGGTTTCGGACCGGTATGGAGGTCCCGCTCCCTGGTCAGACGAATGGGATCCCGTACCTCCGGGGCCGTCGCCGTTGGACGGAGCCGCGAAGCAGCTCGTGGGCTACCTGAGCGCCTACGAGCCCGGCCGTCGGGACAGCTCTTCGCGCGGTCCGGCTGTGGACGACGGGCCGCTGTACATCGAGGCAGATGCGGTGCTTCTGGCCTCGCGCAGCAGCCTTGTCCCCCCGGGCTGTGGCGGGGGATGCAGTCCGTCGCGACCGCGTCGCCTCACCGTCGACGGGCCGGTGGTCATCGTCAACTGCGAGGGGTGCGATACGCGACGAAGGGGTAGGCAGCTGGATCCCGCGCCGGTCCGGCTTGCCGTCGCTCGTACTCTTGGGGTGGCGCCATCAGTGCAAGGGGCTTACAGCATCCCCGGGGACTTGCACATCCCTCTCGCCGAAATGTCTCGCGGAGCCGACCCGTTCCAGTTCACCTGGTTCCTGGCCGGCCGCGGCGGCGAGTCGCTCGGTGCGGCCGACCGCGCTGAGCCCTGAAGACGCGGTGGGAGGCGCTGACCCGTGGAGCCGGGCCCTCCGGGAACGCTCCAGCAGGATGCAAACCTTCTCCTTTAAGGCGACGCCGCTCAACGCCCCAAGGGGACCTCCGCTACCGGTTCCCACGTCATGCGCCAACCGCCGAGTTCGGCATCGAAGGTCCACGCCACGTCGAGGAGGTGCACGCTCTCGACGAGGAGCCTGGCTCGACGCGGGGTGACCTTGTTACGCAGTTCACTGTTGAGTGGGTCGGACGACGCTGCACCGTATAACGGTAGCGTCGGATATTGGATCTCTCGGAATGCCCAGAGTTTTGTCACAGTTCGTCCTTCCAGTCATCCGTGCTTGCCGAGTGTCGGCAGTCCGCCCGAGACCGTTCGGACACTGTGTCCGCGCCGACTCGCCCGCTTGGCCATCAGCAGTTGACGGGCCATCGCACTCCACTGCGCCGCCTCATCTTGGCTCCCCGCGGCTCTCTGCTCCCGGCCGGCCGCGAGCATGGCCGCCCGGGTCTTCCCGTACAGCGGCTCCGCGATCGAGGACACGGCTCCGCTGATTCGGACCGCACCCTCCAAACCTCGCTGGCAGAGCACCAGACGGTGGTCAGCACCGTCCTTCGTCAGGCGCACGGCGTACAGGCCGGCACGGCTGCCGCCGAGCGAGATCTTCCCGAGCTGTATCAGGAGCTCCGGGGAGCACGGCAGCAGGACTTGATCCGCTTTGGTGCCACGTACGGGCGCCAGCGACACGAGGTCGAGACGCTCGCGGTCCCATCGAACCCACATGCCGAGCGTGGGCCAGGCGATGGCGGGGTCGAGCGCGGGGTGCGGCGCCCTCGCGTCCATGCTCGGGTCTCCCGGTCCTTGAACTCGGTTTCGTGGCTGATCGGTCATGACGCGTTCGGTGGCTGGCCGAGCCAGAAGGCGGCGACGGAGGGCTGGTCGATTCCGGCGGTCGAGCCGTCGTGAGCAAGGAACTCGGTCGGAGCTATGTAGCCGTCGCCCGGTTCGAGGCGGATGCGCAGGCAGCGCAGTGGGTGTCCTGCGGCGACGTACCGGCGGATGTCCTCGGTGTGGGGGTGGTGGCGGTCCAGGTCGGCGTGGAGCGTGCGGCAGATCTGCTGGATGTCGTGGTCGGCGATGAGCAGGTAGCGCGGGCCGGGGCCGAGGTTGAGGCAGAGACGGCGGCGGCCCTGGTGGCGTCTGGGGTACGGCAGCCGATCGAAGTTGTCGACGTGCAGGCCGATGCGTCGTCCGGTGGTGGAGTCCTCTGTGGTGGTGGTCCAGTTGCCGGGGCTGGACGCGCACCCCAGGAGGGTGGTGGGCCAGCGGCCGTTGAGGGGGTCGAGGTGGGCGGCGGTTTCGAGCCGACCGGACAGGTCGTCCGGGTCGAGCGGCGGCAGCGGTCGGCGTACGAGCTCGATGCGGATGCTCTCGGGCGCCGGGTCGTCGGCCTGGTGCCGCTCGGCCTCCTCGGCGGTGAGGGGCACCCAGTCGTCGCCGGGGACGATGGCGCCGTAGTCGTAGCCGGGCTCGCTGCCGGTCTGCCGGACCGGTGCGGTGTCGCACCGGCCGCGTATGTCGTCGAACGTGTCGAATACGAGTCGCGGGCCCATGGCCGTGCCTCCCTGGGGCAGGTGCGGGGCTACTTGTCGTCGAGGTCTTCACCGAAGGTGACGTCCAGCTCGGCGGCGAGGGCCTCGGCCAGCTGGAGTGTCTGGGCGCGGTCGATGACGACCTGCTTGAGCGAGGCCAGGCCGCGAAGCTGGGAGAGGTCGTTGCCCCGGAGGTCCAGGCCGCGGTACTTCCCGCCGTCGAACTCGGTCAGCCGTAGATCACAGTCGTCGATCAGGGCGGCGCCGAGGTCGGCGGCGGCGAAGGTGGTCTCGCGCAGCGAGCACTTGGCGAAGATCACGGGGCCGGTGGCCCGGACGCGCGTGAGGGTGCTGTAGTCGATCTTGCAGTTCTCGAACAGGACGTTGTCGAGCGTGACGTCTTCGAGTGTGGCGCCCATGAGCTTGCAGTCGCGGAAGACGGCTCGGGAGATCTTGCTGTCGGTCCACTGCAGGGAGGACAGGTCGCAGCCGGTGAACTCCACGGAGTCGACGCGGAGCTTCTCCAGGCGGGTGCGCTGGGCCTTGAGACCGGTGATCCGTCCGTCCATCAGGTGGGTGTCGGCCAGGTCGAGGTCCCGCAGGTCGGCGTCGGCGTAGTGGAACTCCGCCACCCGGCCACGGCCGCCCTCCAGCGAGGTGACGTTGGAGAGGTAGAGGCCCGGCTCGTTCAGGGCAGGGAGCGTGACGCTCGTACGGCGGATCGTGCGGGTGTCCATCAACAGCCTTTCAGCGCGGAGGCTCGGTCGCCGGGGGGGGGGGGGGGGGGCGCGGGGGGGCCGCCCGCCCGCCCCGCGGCGCGGCGGGGGACGATGGGGTGGGTGGT
>NZ_JBHXNW010000018.1:24804-36087 GCF_042717365.1 Streptomyces sp. NPDC058534 | reverse complement strand
CCCCTGGGCGTGCCAGCAGCGGCGCGGCTTACTTCTTCTTGTTCCAGTTGTCCCAGGTCGGGCGGTTGTCGAAGGGAGCCGGGTTCTTCGCCCAGTTGTCCCACGTGGGCCGGTTGTCCCACGCTCCTTCAACGATCACCGGGGGCGGGGCGTCGTGCGTGGCTATCAACTCCATCACGACGGGCGTGTCGGATGTGGCGAGTCGGTCCAGGATCTTCATGCAACAGCCTCCTTGGTTGCGAGCGTGGACAGGGCCGTGACCAGGGCCTGCCGGGAGACCCGGCAGTAGTTGGTCTCGGTGGTCTGTAGGTCGCCGTTCTCGAAGTAGCGGTTGGCGGCCTGTGCGCCGCGGCAGAAGTCGAAGAACTCGCATTCGGCCTGGCAGCGGTCCAGGCCGGCGAGAAAGTCGCGTACGTAGCGCAGCCGGTGGGCATCACGGAGGATCTCGGGCAGGGGGCGGTCGAGGATGTTGCCGGCCATGAAGTCGCCGTACTCGGGCGCCGCGGTGTCCGCGAGTTCCGGGGAGAGCAGGACCACGTCGCCCTTCCAGGAGACGGTGGGGATCGGGTCGAGGCGGCGCCCGTCCCACTCAGCTCGCTGGCCGGAACGGATCAGCTGGAGGTACTCGGCGAGCCGTTCGACTTCCCTGACCGCCGGGGCGCCAGGGTGTTCGCGGGCCCAGGTGAGGGTGCGGCGCCAGAACTCCTGGGCCTGGACGGTGGTGGGCGGCTGCCGGTCGGTGTTGACCCCTTCGATCTCCTCGATGTTGAAGCCCACCGAGTGGCCGCCCAGAGAGGTAAGGAACTCCAGCAGCTCCTCCGGCATCGTGATGCCCAGGGTGCCGACCACAGAGATGACGGAGAACGGGATGCCGTGCTCGCGCAGCTGCGAGATGCCGCGCAGGATCCGGTCGAAGGCGGGCTTGCCTCGCAGGTCGACGCGCTCGGCGTTCAAGGCGGCCGGGCCGTCGATGCTCACCCCGACGCGGACGTCGTACGCGGCCAGCAGGTCGCACCACGTCTCGGTGATCAGCGTCGCGTTGGTCTGCACATAGTGGTGGACTCGGCCCGCCCGCCGCAGGGCCTCGAACGGCGCGAGCAGGGTGGCGAACTTCTGCTGGCCGACGGCGAGCGGCTCCCCGCCGTGCCAGACGATGCCGATCGGATGGCCGCTGTCGTCGATCTGGGCCACCGCCTGTGCCAGGGCCTCGGCCACCTCCGGGGGCATCTGGTGCTTGAGCTTGCGAAACGGCAGGTAGCAGTACCGGCAGTCCAGATTGCACCAGGTCGTGGGCTGGACCACCACGGTCTGCGGGGCCGCGAACCGCTGCTGGTACTGGGCACGCCACGGGAGGGGGCGAGGGCGCATCGGGGTCCTCTCCTCAACGGACAGAGGGCAACGCCGGCCCGCGGTGGGCGCCGCGGAGCGGGATGTGACCACGATCCGACCCGCGATGACGTGTACGCGATGACATCGCGCTGTCATTGCCGATGACATGTCATCAGCACAGCAATGACATTGCGCTGAAGTGGTCTCACCTGCACGGGAGTTCGAGTGCTTGCCTGTGGGCTATCGTGGCGGGGTGCCTCGCTCGATTCTGATCCACGACGGCCAGACCGCCCGCGATATCGGTCTGGTGTACTGCTGCTCGGGCTACCTCGTCGAGCGTGGCAAAGTGCTGCTCGTGCACCACAACCGCTTCGACAAATGGGTTCCGCCGGGCGGTCATATCGAGCCCGGGGAGTCCTTCGCGGGTACGGCGGTGCGCGAGTTCAAGGAGGAGACGGGGCTGCTGGTGGAGGCGATCTCCAGCCAGCCGGCCATCCACCCGGCCGACCACAACGCCACTCCTGAACCCGTGCCGTTCTATGTGGACATCGAGCGCGAAGGCTTTCCGACGCCGGCGCTGGTCCAGTTCTTCTACGTCCAGCGGCAGCCGGGCACCCGGGAACAGGCCGTGGAGGCGCAGCTCGAAGAGGTGCACGGGGCCGCCTGGTTCGGCCTGGAGGACCTCGACACCCTCAAAACCTTCGACCAGGTCCGTTCCCTGGCGCGGTTCGCCCTGCTGAACTACCCGCTGGCCGGAGAGCGCGCCACGTCGTAGGCGGCGGCCTACCGCCCTGCGAGGCGATACCCGCTGACCCCGTCCACCGTGCTGGCCAGCAGTAGCCGGGCCGGGGCGCCGCCGAAGGCCGTGGAGACGGCGTGGTTAAGGCGCTGAACGTACTTGGGCACCGAGGACGGGGCGACGTAGAGCTTCGCCGCGATCCGCTCGGTCGACATTCCGGCCTCGGGGGCGTCGTACACGACCTTCACCACGTCGAACAGGCGCTCCGACAGCTCACACGCCACGCTTCGTTCGCTGTCGCGTGCCCCGAGGAGGAGGGTCCGGCCCGGGCCGAGGGCGACTTGGACGATGACCATCTCGGCCGACGCCTCGCTCGCGTCCTCGGAGGTGGTGTCGGCAAGGTTCATCCGGGCCAGACGCTGCATTGCTTCCTCGTAGGCCGACACCGTGTAGTAGGCGGCCCGGATGGTGGCGCGCTTGCCCGAGGCACCCGGCTCGTTCCACAGCCCAGCCTCCGGGTCCCACAGGTCATTCATCAACTTCCACGCCTTGGCGAGGCGGGGATCGCGCGGGCTCGCGCCGGCCCGGATGGCCGCCTGGGTGCACAGCGCGTACGCCATGTGCTCCCAGGCCGTGCCTTGTACGTCCTTGTCGTCCTCGACGAACTCCTCCCACCGGTGGTGGTTGTGCAGCAGCCACTGGCCGGCCTCGACGATCACGTCGGACAGCGGCTTCCGCTGCACCGGGCCGTGCACCCCGCCCACCTCCCGCGGGACGTCCCGGTAGGCAGGCTCGCCGCCGGGCCCCGTTCCGGCACAGACGGCCGACAGCGCGAGAAGGCACAGCGCGGTCTTGCTCGGGCTCGGGTCGGTGTCGATGTAGGTACGCCATCCCCATGCCCCGCTGGGCCGCCGGTGGTAGAGCAGGCCGTGCACTCCGTGGTCGATCAGCGGTTCGACGCGCTCCAGCAGGCTGTTGGTCTCCACCCCGCCGGGTAAGAGGAGTCCGGGGCCGAAGTCATGGAGGGCGTCTCTGAGCTCGGCGAGCCGGTGCACCACCAGGGCGGTCTGGTGCAGCGAGGTGTCGTCGAGTCCGAGGACTTCGGGCCAGCCGTGGTCGACCTGGTGGTCCTCCAACCAGCCGACGCACCAGGCCGCGGTCTCCGCGACGCCGTTGTGGTGGAAGAAGCGCGGGTGGGACAGCAGTCCGGCCAGGCCGAAGGCGATGAACCGGGTGTGCTCACCACGACCGCCTTTGGGTCGGGGCCGTGAGTGCTCCGGGATGGCGCCGGTGAGGAAGTCGAGCCCTTGGCGAACCGGCTTTCCGGCTATGCCGGCGGCCCGCAGAATCGGCAGGACCTCGCTGGTATTGACGATCGACGAAACCGAGGTCAAGGTGAGGCCCCACCCGCCGTCGTACCCCTGGTTGCGCAGCAGGGTCCGGGCAGCCTCGCCCGCTCTGGTCTCGAACGCCGCGAGCCCCACGTGCGCACTCTTCATGATTCGCCTCCGCCGCCGAACGACCCGGACCGCCGGTCGGACCGTACCCAACTCGCCTACAACCGACGCGCGTTCATGGCCAAGACGCTACGGTGCATGGTCATGAAGCCGTTCGTGTTCCAGCATGCCCAGGACGTGTGGCCAGAGGGCGAGACCCTGCTCCACGTGTATCTCACCCCACACGATCAGGACCGCGAGCTGGCGGCGCTCGTCGCTCGGCGACGGGCGGTCTTGCGGGAGTTTCCGATCACCTGCGTGGAGGACCGCTGGCTCCACATCACCGTCGACCAGATCACCGACCGCGTGGGAGCAGAGATCACGCAGGCCGAACGCGACGCCCTCGTAGCGGGGCTGGGCAAGCGTCTCGCAAACGTCGAGCCGTTCGACATCATGATCGGATCACTTGAGTCGTACGCGACCGAAGTCGCTGCTTAGTCGTCGTGTCGCATTCCCCTCCTCACCTGCTCAGGCTGATCCGAGGAGGCTGTTGCAGCAGGTCGTGTCGGATATCTAAGGTCCGACGCCATGCACTTGATCAACTACACGCGAGTGGGCTGGGAGTCCTGGGAGGTAGAGCGGCAACCCCTCATCCCTGAGCGGATGCCGGTCCTCCTCGACGACGACCTCCGATTCGAAGACGCGCCCGGTGTCCCGCGCCCCGCTACGGTGGGGAACCGCTGGCTGCGTGAACTCCCTCTGAACGGGGCGCCGGCGGCCCGGACATGGCGGAACAACGCGAGCTCGCTGTGTGAGTGGATGACCCTCCTGCAGGACCGCGAAGTCCATCCTCTGGGCAACCGCCAGGAACTGCGGGCGGCGCTGAGCATGTACGCCGAGTTCCGTTTCGCCGGACCGCTGAAGAAGCGGTGGGACGGCACCACATGGAACCTGCACATGGGCATCCTGTCCGCGTTCTACCGGTGGGCCGTGGACGAGCACTTCGCCGAGGCGGTGCCCTTCACCTACCGGATGGGCAAGCGGATGGCCGACGGCGTCCTGGTCGACGTCGAACGGAACCTCGCCCGCGTCCGATCGCCCCGGCCGCACACCTCGATCAAGTACATGGAGCAGGATTTCTGCCGGCTGTTCGTCTGCGGCCTTGCCGGGCTGGAGCCGGACGGCACGCCGGACCGGCGCTGTCGCGGCCGGGAGTGCGCTCGGAACGGGGCGATGGGCGACTTCGTGCTGGCCAGTGGGCTGCGGCGGCAGGAGTTCACGCACCTGACGATCTACGAGGTGCCGCCGCTGCCGCGCCGCCGGTCTGAAGTGCCCATCCTGTTCCCGCTGTCCCGGGCGATCACCAAGGGCAGGAAGGCGCGGACGACCTGGGTCACGTACGGGCCGCTGGCCCGGATGCACCAGTACATCGACTTGGACCGGGCGGCGTCGGCCGAGGGGTATCGGTGGCGGCCACCGTGGCGGCTTGGCGAGCCGATCCTCGTGGAGGCCCCGGACTGGGAGGGCGCCACCCTCAACGGGCGGCGCCGGCCCTGGCGGAACCTGACCCTCGACGAACGGCTGTGCCTGGTCACACCGGAGGGGCAGTCGCCCCTGGTGAGTCTGCAGTCGTCGGGCAAGCCGTTCATCGACTGGGCGACGGTGTTCCGGCGTACCTCGGCGAGGATCCGTGAGCGGTTCGAACCGCGGTTCCCGACAGTCTCCCCGCACCGATGCAGGCACAGCTTCGCCATGGCCACGCTGGAGGGCCTGGTCAAAGGCCACTACCGACGCGCGTCCGAGCTGACCCTGGCGGCCGGCGAGGACGCGGCGCTCGCCCTGTACCTGATGAAGAACGACCAGATGCTCGTCCTGCGCGACCTGCTCGGTCATACGAGCGTGCTGTCGACGGAGCTCTACATCGCGCGCCTGGATGTGACCCGGATCTACCGCGACGCCTACCGGGAGTCCGCTGCGCGGATGGCCGGCCCCGTCCCGGGGGTCACGGACGCCGAGGTCGAGGCCGAGTTCACCGGCGCGGACGAGGAGGACTGCTGATGCCCGCGTTCGTGACCGAGGAGCCGCTGGCCGTGCGGTTCGTACTCCGCAACGGCAAGGAGTGGACGGCACGCCTGGCTGGATTGCCCAACCCCCGTCTGGCTCGCGACTTGGCCGAGGGCCTGGCCGCGTGTGCGCACCCGCACGGCGGGATCGGCGCGAAGAACCCGGCCGAGAGGTACGCGGTCTCGGTGCGGCAGATGGTGAAGAAGCTGTCGGAGACCGGGTTTTCCGGCTCTGCAGCGGAGTTGACCAAGTCGATGCTGCTGCGGTTCTGGCTGTCCGGCACCCACGAGCGCGAGTGCGACACCCGCATCCTGCTCAAGGGCCTTGACGGATTGACCGGGTGTCTGAGACCGGAGGTGCGGGCCATGCTTGAGGGCCGGGCTGTTCAGCCGCACCCTCCCGTGCGGGCATACGCGGCATACACCGACGGCGAGTGGGAGCGGCTGGAGAACGCCTGCCGTTCGGTCATCGACGTCAGCCGACATCGGCAGCGCGAGATGCTGAACCTCGCGGCGATCGGTCAGGATCCCCGCGAGAGCCGCCGTCACAGCGAAGCCGACATCGCCTGGCTGATGCTCCGGGACGGTCCCGTGTCCGGGCACGCGTACTGCGCCTATGTCCAGGGCTACGTGCGCAAGCGGCCGGAGGTCTCCTATGCCGCTGTGCGATCGGTGCGCGAGGACTTGTTCCCCACTCCGCGCGTCCAGATCGCCTACCGGCTGCTGTTCGGTCTCTACAGCGGCGTAGTCCCGGACGGGATCGACGACCTGGAGCTCGGCGACATCGAATGGGCCGGCAACTCCACGATTCTCCTCGGCTACTACAAGGGGCGAACCGGCCCGGAGGGAGCCACTCCGCCCCGGCAGGCCGTACGGCTGCTGGAGCAGTGGCTCGCGCACGCCGCCAAGCTGCGGACGTTCGCCGCGCCAGGGCTGCGGGAGTCGCTGTGGATCGCGGCCGAGCCGCACGGCGTCAACGGAGTCATCGGCCACCAGTGGACCAACAAGCCGCAGCGCGACTTCATCCGTGACCTGAAGCTCGTGGACGATGCCGACGAGCGGCTGAAGGTCCACCGGGGCCGGATCCGTGCCACCTACGAGGAGCGGCTAGCCCGCCGTGGATGGACCGGGCGCACCACCATCGACCCCAATCACACCGCCAGGACCGAAGGCGATCACTACGTCACCCCCACGACGCCGGCCCAGCTGGACGCCGTGGAGTCCATCATTGAGGACGGGCAGGCGGACATCCTGCGCAAGGCCCTGCCGCCGGTGGTGCTGACCAGCGAAGCCGCGGCCGAGCTGGCCGCGGCCTTCCCCGAGGCGGTGCGGCGCCTGGAGCTGGACGCCGGGGCGATGGCCGAGTTGGTGGGCGGCGAGCGCGATGTGTTCACCGCGGCCTGCGCGGACCAGTTGGCCGGCGTGCACGGTCCGAAGGGCAAGCCGTGCCCCGCCCGGCCGTGGGTGTGCCTGCTGTGCCCGCTGGCGCTCTTCCTGCCGCGGCACACCGTGAACCTGCTGCGGCTGAAGGCGTTCTTCGCCCGGCAGTTCCGGCAGATGCCCGTCGTCCAGTTCGTGCGGGTCTTCGGCCCGTACGCCGAGCGGCTCGACAACGAGATCCTCCCCAGGCTCTCCGCGCAGGTGAAGGCGGACGCCCAGCTGGAGGTCGCGGACGACGACCACGAACTTCCCCTTCGGCCCGAGGAGTACAGCGCATGATGCCGCGACCGATACCCGCACCCGCTCTGCGCCGGACACGGTCCGCCTTCGCGGGGGCCGACGTGTGCGAGGTGGCGGGCCTGCGGCTGCCCGCGGGAGCACGGCGGGTGCTCTTCGAGGACGAGAGGTGGGTGCTGTCCGAGCTCGTCGACGCCCACCGGATGATCGCCCCGGGCGAGCTCATCTGGGACTTCACCGAAATCCTCAATCCGGCCTGGCGGATCGTGGCCAAGGAGGTCCTGCTGGCCCTGATGGCGCCGCAGCACGAGGCGGTGATCGAGTGTCCCCATGCCGCCCGCACCCTGCGCAGCCCCCGGACCTGCTTCCGCTACCTCATGCGGCTGATCACCTGGTTCAACTGGCTTACCGCACAAGGGATCCGCACCCTGGAGCAGGTCGACCAGGAGCTGTGCGAGCGGCACGTGGAGGAGCAGTCGTGGTCCCACATCTCGCTCGGCCTGCCGCGCTGGAAACTCGACCCGGAATCGGTGACCGAAGTGCCCCGCTCGATGCTGGGGATCGTGATCTACCGGGAGCTGCTGTCGGCCGACGCCTACCGTGACGGCTTCGTCCCGTGGAATGGCCGGACGCCGTGGCAGATCGTGGGGGGCAAGAAGCGCGGCGAGAACGCCACCCAGCCCGTCGGCGATGACCTGCTCCAGCCGCTGCTGGCGACCTGCCTGTACCTCGTGGAGGTGGTCGGCCCGCACGTCACCGCTGTTGAAGAGGCCCGCCGTCAGGACCGCCTGGATCGCGCGGCCATGCCGGAGGCCCGGCACACCGATGTGCCCGCGCTGCAGGCGCTGTTCGAGGAGTTCCGGCAGCGCGGCGAGCCCTTGCCGATGATCTCCGAGAGGTCGAGCAAGCGGTGGGCCCACCACGTCGGTGACCCGCTGCAACGTCTCGCCTGGGCGCACCTTGCCACGCGGGCTGGATTCTCCGGGATCACCGACCACGCGAAGCCGTTGCTGCGGCCGGCGCTGCTCGGTGTCGTGGAGGACGTCGGCTTGGCCGGCACGTGGGCGCGCGACGCGCAGGCCATCCCCCGCTACGGCAGCGGCGAACTCGTTGCCTGGGCCCAGCCGATGGGGTCGGATGAGGCACGGTTCCTGGCCGGTCATGTGCTGACCGCATGCCTGGTGGTCACCGCGGCCCTTTCCGGCATGCGCTCCTCGGAGTTGCTCGAACTCTCGACGGGTTGCCGCAACCCCGCGCGCTCCACCCCGGGCGGCGGTCGCCGGTTTCGGCTGTCCGGCAAACTCATCAAGGGGCAGCGGTTCGGCGGGGTCCCGGACGAGTGGGTGGTCGTCGAGGAGGTCGACCGGGCCGCCGCCCTCGCTGAACGGATCCTCGGCGGCCCCGAAGGCGCTCCGCTGTTCACCAACGTCGCCATCACCGAGCGGCTGAAACGGCTGCGGGGCTACCTGAAGAAGTCCGGCCTCGGCGCCCACTGGGGCCTTCCCGACATCCCTGCGGGACCGTGCTCGGCGCGCATGCTGCGGCGTAAACTCGCCCTGTCGGTCGCGCACCGCCCCGGAGGGCTCCTGGCGGCGAAGGTTGCGCTGAAGCACATCAGCGTCGCCACGACCGAGGGGTACGCCGCGCGCCCCGGCGGATCCCAGAGGCTCTTCCTCGCCGAAGTCGAGGAGGCCGAGGAAGAACACCACCTCCAGCTGACCGTCCAGGCTTTCCGCGACGCTCAGGCCGGGCGGATGCCCGCGGGCCCCGGCGCGAGAAGCCTCATCGAGGCATTCACCGTGGTGGACGCCGAGCTCCAGGAAGCGGCCCGTACCAACGCCAAGGTCCGCCAGGACGACGCCCACTTGGAGAGTCTCCTGCGCAAGCAGGCATCGAGCCTGCACATCGGGCCCGCGAACTTCTGCTGGTTCAAAGACCCCGCGAAGGCCCTGTGCTTGAAGCTGGCCGGCACCCCCGATGCCACGAAGCCGCTGATCGGCATGTGCGACTCGGCACGCTGCCCGCAGGCCACCCACCACCCCTGCCACCGGCCGGTATGGCTCGGGCAGGTCGCCTCCATCGACACCTTCATCAACAACCGCCGCGTCGCCCGGGGTGAGAAGAAGCGCCTCGAACCCGAGCGCGACCGCGCTCTGCGCGTCCTTGTCGAGATCGACACCGCGACCGGCGCGGTGCCCGCGGAGGCGAGCTGACGTGTCCCGCATCACCGACGCCGACCGGGGCCGGAACGAGACCGCGCTCCGCGCCGCCATGGAACGGCTCTTGCGCGGCGACCTGCCGCCCGGCGGCAAGTGCGACCTGAAGACCCTCGCAGCCTTGGCCGGCGTCACCCGCACCGGCTTCTACGCGAAGAAGCACCGCGACGGCTCCGTACGGCCGGGCACCTACCAGCACCTGGCCGAGGAGTTCGAAAGCCGCCGCACCGAGCTCCAGGCGGCCGGCGAGATCACCGACCCACGCGACGCCCAGATCGAACGCCTCAAAGCGGAAGTCTCCGAGTTGAAGAAGAGGGTCACTGCCCGCGACGAGAAGATCATCGACCTGACCGGCTTCAAGACGTTGGCCATCAGCCGCCTCGCCGCCCAGCACGACGAGATCGAGCGGCTGCGACGGCAGCTGGCCCAGCACGGAAACATACGAGCGCTCCCAGCCGCTGGCGCAGGTCAGCAGCCGGAGGGGCATGGATGAAGACCCGGGCGGCTGAGCGGCGGATGCCGGTTCAAGGCGGCCCTGCGCGCAGGTTCGTCGCCGTCGCCGCCTCTACTGCTGCGGAACGCGGCGCCCTGGCCGTGAGAGCGACGAGGGCGGCGAAGGCGGAAATGAGGGCCAGCAGTCCGAAAAGACGGGGGTAGCCACCGAGCGGCACGGCCAGGGCAGCGCCGACGAACGGGGCGAGGGCGGAGGCGGCGGTTGCCGGGGCGGCCAGGAGTCCGGAGAGACGGCCGTAGTGGGTGGTGCCCCACCGGTCGGTGATGGCGGTGGCTTGCAGCAGGGTGAGGTTCCCGCGGACCATCCCGGCCGCGACGGACAAGACGACCAGCAGGGCGTACGGACCAGGGACGAGCGCGAGCGCGGCCGTGGTGAGTCCGCCGAGTGCGATCAGCGCGACGGTACGGGCCCTCACGCCAGTGCGGCGGGCGAGCGTCGCGTAGAGGGTACGGCCGAGGGTCTGTCCGGCCCCGCCGAGACCCAGGGCCCACGCGGCCATGGTGGTCGTGAAGCCGCGTTCGAGCAGGAGCGGGACGAGAGCGACGACGACGGCGTACACGGTGAACGCGGAGAGCGTCAGGGCTGCGGCCAGCAACCAGAACTGTCGACTGTGCGCCACCTGATCCACCCCGTCGGCGGCGTGGGCGGGTGCCGGAGGCGCCTTCGGCCACGGTGCGTCCAGGGCGAGCGCATGCGCGGGCACGGTCACCACGGCCAGCACCAGGGCGAGAACGGCGTATGTCGCCCGCCAGGACAGGTGATCGGCGAGCGCCGCGGTGAGAGGTGCGAAGAGCGTGGAGGCGAGGCCCCCGGCAAGGGTGACGACGGTGAGGGCACGGACGTGGTCGGGGGCCCACCAGCGGGTGAGGGCGGCGAAAGCGGGCTGGTAGAAGGTGGACGCCATCGCGAGTCCGGCGAGCAGCCAACCAGCCACGAAGATCAGCAGGTTGGGGGCGGCGGCCACGATCAGGATGCTCAGCACGCCGAGGACCGATCCGGCGGTCATCACGGTGCGCGGGCCGCGGTGGTCGATGATCCGCCCGACCCGTATCCCGGCGAGCGCGGAGACGAGCAGGGCGGCGGAGAACGCGGCCGTAGTCGCCCCGGCCGGCCACCCGGTTGAGGCGGTGATCTGCGGGTTCAGCACAGGGAACGCGTAGTAGACGATGCCCCAGCTGGTGATCTGCGTAGCGCACAGCGCCGGCAGCGCGGCGGGGGGGGGGGGGGGGGGCGGCCCCCCCCCCCCCCCCGCCGCCGCGCGGCGCCGCCGGGTGTCGGGGGGGGGGCCAGCGCGCCCCCCCCCCCCCCC